>JAGAWD010000314.1 GCA_017941585.1 Olsenella sp.
CCTCCTTGATCGCCTGGGGCGGGACCTTGCGGGTCTCGACCTGGTTGCGGCCGTTCTCGTCGGGGATGGGGTTGCCGTCCGCGTCGAGCACGGAGCGGCGCAGCCACACCTCTCGGTCGGCGAGCAGCGGGATGTCGCGCCAGTGCTCCCCCTTGAAGCGGCTTTCGTCGACGAAGAGCGCGCTGAACTGCCAGCCCCCGAGGTCCTCGCCGTCGACGACGGTCCCCATGGGCAGCGTCACGAGGTTGAACGACCTCTCCTCGCCGGTCTTCCAGTCCTGGTAGTGGATGTCCTCGCGCACGAAGTTCTCGTGCACGGTGAGGTAGACGCGCTGGCGCCCCTCGTGGTTGGTGTCGGCCATCGGTGGCCTCCCTTCCGCCCGGCGCTGCCGGGCCGATGTCTGTTTCCTTCCTATGCCTGCCCCTCGGCGGCCCCTCTCCCTTCCTATCCGCCCAGGGCGTCGCGCGCCCAGCTGCCGGACTTCGCCAGGCTGAGCACGAGAAGCACGCACATCGCCACGTACTGGAGGGCGTAGCTGAGCCCTCCCACGACCGAGTCCGCGGCCGTGCCGGTGCCCGCGCTGGCCGCGTCGAGCCCGCCGAGCACGACGGGGAACGCGACGAGCAGCACGAGCGTGATGATGCCGGCGAGGCAGGTCCCCGCGAAGTGCCGCAGGAACGAGACCCCGGCCTGGCGGGTGTCCTCGAGGCCCATGAGGGCCAGCGGTATCGGCGAGAGCGCCGCCATCATGTAGATCTGGATCGCGCGCCCCCAGGTCACGACGAGCGCGACCACGTAGGCGACGATGACGACGAGCCAGGAGACGAGCGCGACGACGATCATCGCGAGCAGGGCCGCCACGTCGTCGTCCTCGGTGACGACGGAGACCTCGGTGAGGTCCATGGCGCCGCCCGACCCCACGACCGAGGCCGCGCGCCGGATCGCGAGCCGCGCCACCTCGTAGAGGGCCCTCATGAGCTCGAAGGAGTTCTGCACGAGGAAGAGCATCACGGCGAAGAAGACGAGCAGGAAGACGACCTCCCTCACGCCGGGCATGCTCGCGTTGCCGTCCATGCGCTGCGAGATGTGGATGAGCTGCACCGTGAAGACGAGCGACAGCACCCCGCAGCCTATGGGCAGGACCGCCGACTGCCAGACCCCGTGCGCGATGCCGTAGAGGCTGGCCGAGCCCGCCGAGCCCAGCATCGTCTCGAAGGGCGCCGAGAGCACCCCGTCCACCCCGATCGAGGCGAGCACCTTGGCCTGGGCCCCGAAGATCCAGTTGGCGCAGTCGCGAAGCACCCCGCACATCCACTCGTTGACGTCGTCGGAGATCGACGCGTAGGCGGGCGTCGGCGCCAGGGCCGTCGCCGCGAGCAGGGCGAGCGTGGCGACGAGCGTGGCGGCGAGGCCGCGCCTCCCCCTAGCGCCCATCTGCCGACACCTCGAAGGTCGTGCCGTCCCACGCGACGGAGACGGTGGTGGACGCGGGGTCGTCGCAGGCGAGGGTCGCGGTGACCTTGCCGCTCGCCGTGTCGAGCGAGACCTCGGGGGAGAACGTCGCCGTGGTCGCGTCCGGGACCCACGTGGCGCAGAACGCCTCGACGCCGTGGGCGAAGCCCTGCCAGTCGCCCACGAGCGAGAGGTAGGCCTCGGGCACGCCCTCGATGCGGACCGTGCCCGCGCCCTCCGCCTCGACGTAGGTCCCCGCCAGACGGAAGGCGCCTGAGGAGACCGTCATGCGGCCGCCGTCGCGCCCCAGGCGCAGCTCGTCGTCGAAGGTCGCCCCCTCGGGCCCGACGCAGCGGACCTCGACGAGCCCCTCCGACTCGCCGAGCTCCTGGAACGACGTGACGGCGAGGTCTCCCTCCGCCGAGCGCTCGAGGAGCGTGCCGCCACGCACCGAGAGCGTGGCCCCCGACCCGTCCGCGGCCTCCCAGGCGCGCGTCCGGACCTCGTCGGCCCCGCCCTCGGGCTCGGGGATGC
>JAGAWD010000315.1 GCA_017941585.1 Olsenella sp.
ATCGGGACTCCTCTCCTCGGGCCGACATCGGCCTTTTTTACCCTGAGACCAGCGTAGCCCAGGAGGGGAGCCTTCTCTGGCTCGCCCCGCCCAGTGGGGCTCGCAGGTTCGGAGCTGATGAACATATCGTCTGCGCTCCGACCCCTCGGCCAGTCGTCCACTCGAGCCACTTTTGCGCTCCGACCCCAGCAGTCATCGTTCTCTCGACGCGGTTTTGCGCTCGCGGGTAGCCGGCGGGATTCACTCACTGCGGTCTTGCACTTGCGTTCCCCGTCATCTACCGGCTAACACGAGAGGCTTTTCTAGAAGGGCCTTTTCTATAATGTTGCCAGGATTAACTTTCTCGCAAGCGAACGCCCCTGCGTTCAGAGGAGGAGATACGGATATGGACCTGATCGCAAGTTTTTCCGTCGATCACACCAAGATTGTCCCGGGGATCTTCACGAGCAGGGTGGACACCCTGGGCGATGAGAGGGTCACCACCTACGACGTGAGGGTTACGCGACCAAACGCCGAACCCGCTGTCAACGTAGCGGCAATGCACACGCTCGAGCACATTATTGCAACCTACCTGAGAAACGACCCCGACTGGAAGGATCAGGTCGTCTATTGGGGTCCCATGGGGTGCCTTACGGGGTTCTACCTCATTCTCAAGGGGGACCGCGAGCCGAGGGAGATCTTCGACCTCGTGCTGAGGGCGTTCAGGTCGGTCGAGGACTCGCAGGACGTTCCCGGCGCCACGCCGGAAAACTGCGGCAACTACCTGATGCACAACCTTGGGATGGCCAAGTGGTACGCACGGAGATACGCCGACTACCTGGCCGAGAATGCAGACAGACCCGAGATCTTCGAGTACCCCAGGTCGGAGAGGCCCGTGACCGAGGAGGGTCGCCAGTTCTTCGACTCATAGGAAACGGGGCCTTCGAAACACGCTCGGCGAGCGTTACCACCCGCCTGGCGCCTATGATTGCTAGGGCATACTAACATTGCGGACACGTCGTTGCGATGGCGTAAGGTTGGCGTGTTCATCGTAGTGTATGGAGTGGACGACGAGACGCGAACCGTCACATTGCTCCGCCTGTACCGCATGTCGGCACACTGGCAATCGCGTGCCCTTCGGCTGGATCTGGCCGAATAGCCTGTTCGCACCCCCCTCGTCCTTCCTCTCTCGCGCCCGATCGCGACAGTGAGGCTGCCCGCCGAGCTCGTCCGCTCATTTGCCGCTGGCGGTCAGGTTGCTGTGGCAGGGCGTCTCGTTTGAGATTAGAATATGCAACTATCGTAGACGTAAAGCGACTAGAGGTCCGACCGGCGAAAAGGGCGGCGGACTGCTCCTTGGGGCACGGCTTCTCTGTTCGCGATCTGAAAGTGTGCGCTTGGTAGTGACACTGTCTTTCCGGTGAGGCGCGCGGGCGCCCTTGCGCTGGCGGCCGTAATGGTGTGCAGTCTGCTGCCCTCGCGTGCGCTCGCCATGGTGAGGGTCGACGAGACGGAGCTCGTCCAGGGCGAGAACGCGGTTGGCGGAGGCACCGTCACGCTCGTTGACTCGACGCTCGACATGGGCGGGGTCACGGCGGACGAGCTCTACACCGACGAGGACCTGTGCGTGCGCTTCAATGGCGGCAACGACGTCGAAGACGTCAACGTCGCGGGCTCGGCCAAGGTCGACCTGAGCTTCTCGGGCGAGAACGACGTCGAGGAGGTCCACTCCTCTGGCGAGTCCGACGTGACCATCAATGCCAACGGGAGCAACAAGTTCGAGGAGATCGGGGCAGCTGACCGGTCAAAGATGACGATAAACGTCTCCGGCGAGAACGAATTCGAGGAGATAGTGGGAACCGGCGACGCGAGCGTCACCATCCGCGGCACGGAATGCCAGAGAAGGGACGTCGTCAACCTGGGCAAGGGCGAGAAGGACACCGCCCTCACTACCGAGCGGGGCACGCTGGTCATCGACCATGCGACCGTGAACTTCGAGGGCGAGCAGGCGGCCGTTGGCTCCGAGCACGGAGACGTGTTCATCGACGCCTCCAAGATTGCCGGGGGAGACGACAACAAGTACGTCGGCATAGGGTCCGGCGGCACGATGCTGGTGAGGGAGTCCGTCGTGGACATCGCGGGCACGATGGTGGCCCGTGGCCAGATGACCATCGAGCACTCCGACGTGAAGGTCGAGAAGCCCGACGACGAGCATGAGGACAACAGTCCGCGCCGCGTGTTGTCGCTGGTCGGCATCGACCTGATCGACGAGAAGAACGGCGAGGTCAGGGAGTTCGAGTACAACGGCCAGAAGGCGTTCTGCGTGGATACGGGCGACGGGGACGACGCCGACCTCAAGGCCGACGGGAGCCCCGCCTACTACCGGTGCAAGGGTGACAGCGGCGAAGACCACGAAGCCGCGGCAATCCGTCACCTCCCCCGGACCGGCGACGGCAACGGACCGCTCGTGCCGCTGTCCGTCGCGCTTGCCGGCCTCGCGCTCTCGGGCGCGGCTGTAAGGCGCATGCG
>JAGAWD010000316.1 GCA_017941585.1 Olsenella sp.
CAGCGAAGGGAGCGGTGCAGGCCGCCTATCTGGGCAATTCCGTGCAAATCAAGCACTTCTCCGCCACGAAGAACGCACCTGACAGCAACGCCTCCTTCTACTTCGCCCTCCTCGCCATGACCGCAGGAATGGGAGCCATGTCCGCTGCGCTCACCACGCAGAAGCTCCTGCCCACCGCAAGCGCCGTCGGCGCACGTCAGACTCTTTCGTCCACGCCGCGATGGCGCATGCTCGTCGGTGCCCTCTTTGGCGCGTGGATCTGCCAGTTTGCCTGCATGCTGGCCGCGCTGCTGTTCATGGCAACGGTCGCCCACATAGACTTTGGAAGCGGGGCGGCACCGCTCGTCCTTGCGGTGGCGGTTTCGTCTCTGGCGAGCTGTGCGATGGGGTCCCTCCTCGGAACGATTCCCCACATGCAGGCAGGAATGGTCTCGGGGATAACCTGCCTGCTCTCGCTCTTCACGGGCCTTTATGGTCCAAGCGCCCAGGAAATCGCCTATGCATTGGAGACCTCCGCTCCGGTGCTCGCCCATGCAAACCCCCTCTGGCAGATATCTCACTGCTTCTACTCGCTCCTCTATTACGACACCTACGGCTCCTTTGCACGGTGCTGCCTCACGCTGCTGCTCATGACCCTAGTCGCACTTGCCCTCGCAGGCATACGCATGAGGAAGGTGTCCCATGCCCACCTTTAAGACATACATGAAGATTCTCCTCGCCCATCGCATATACATCGTCATCTACCTCGTCATCATCTCGATAACGGGAATCGCAATCGGGCTTTCGACAGCATCGGGCTCGAGCCAGCACTTCACCGCGACCTCGTCGAGGGTCGCCATAATCGACCACGATGACTCGAGGCTCTCTCGAGCGCTCTCCGCCCACGTGACAAAGGGCAACACCGTGGTCCCCCTTGCGGATAACAAGAAGTCAGTCCAAGACGCGCTCGCCCAGGACACGGTCTCATACCTCCTCGTCATCCCGAAGGGTTGGGGGCACGACCTCATGGTTGCGGCCGTCAACGAGGGCACCGCCCCCGCTCTGGAAGCTTCCGTGTCATATCGCTCCGGCGAGGGCTTTCTCGTAGATCAGGAAGTCAGGAGCTACGCCCAGGGACTCTTCGGCTCGGCATCGCTCGGAGGAAGCCAGTCGGACGTGGTTCATGCGACCGACGAGTCATGGGGCAAGAGCATTGGCGTCTCGACCATCGGACAGCGCGCGACGCCGCTACCCGACTCTCTCCTGAACTCCGCGCTCTTCTCCTCGTATCCCATCTTCGCGAGCGTCACCGTCTGTATTGCCCTTCTGATGAAAACCCTCAACGCGAAGGCGCTACACGGACGTAGGGTCGCCTCCCCGCAATCGCCGAGGGAGCGCAACATGGCCCTTGTGGCCGCGTGCGTCTGCATAGCCCTCGTTGCCTGGGCATGGAACTTCGGACTCCAGACGGCCATCCTTGGACGCAGCGCAATCACGCAGTCCCCCGCACAGCTCGGAATCGTGGGGCTGGCACTTCTCGCCTACTCCCTGGTGTCGGCGAGCGTGGGATTCCTCGTTGGCCAGCTGGGTTTCTCGGAGAATGCCGCAAATGCCGTTGCGAACATCTTTGGTATGGCACTCTCGTTCCTCGGCGGAGCCTGGACGAGCCTGTC
>JAGAWD010000317.1 GCA_017941585.1 Olsenella sp.
GCCATGCGAATGGGGACCAGATCGCCATGTTCGTCGTTGGGCCAATCGAGACCAACTGCTACGCGTACATCTCCGAGGATGAGTGCATGGTGGTCGACCCCGGAAACTCCGGCAAGGCGATAGCGGAGCACCTTCCCGAGGGAGTGAGCGTCAAGTACATCGTGGCGACTCACGGTCACGGCGATCACGTGGGCGGTGTTCGGGCACTTCGCGAGGCCACGGGCGCGCGCTATGCCATCCATGCGTCAGATGCGGAGCTTGCGCGCCATGCGGGCGAGCCGAGTGAGCAGGGCCGCGCTTATGACGATAACGCCCCTGACCCAGACCTCATGCTTGCCGAGGGGGACGTGCTCGAGGTCGGCACGGCGCGCTTTCGCGTGATCGAGGCTCCGGGCCATACGCCCGGCGGAATCGTTCTCCTCGGGAGCGAGACGGCCGAGCACATCTGCTTCGTGGGCGACACGCTGTTCATGGGGTCGTGTGGCAGGACGGACCTCGCCGGGGGAGACCGAGCGACTCTCGAGCGAACCCTCGCGCGCCTCAAGGCGGAAGTTCCGCCCGAGACCAATGTGTTCTGTGGACACGGTGAGATAACGACCATGGAGGACGAGCTGGCGAACAATCCGTACCTTCGCTAGCCAATCTGTCATGGTCAATCTGCTATAGTTTTTTCAAGCGAACTCGGTTCGCATGTGCCCGAGTGGCGGAATTGGCAGACGCGACAGACTCAAAATCTGCTGTTGGCAACAACGTGTGGGTTCGAGTCCCACCTCGGGCACCAGCAAAAACGGCAGGGGAGGCGGCACTATGTCGCCTCCCCCTTTGACGAATGGTCGCGGGTTTGCCTTGCGGCGCGCCTCCAGGGCGGGGCTTGCAGGCGGCAGCCGCATGCCGGTACCCCCGCTGTCGGCAGTTTGTGAAGAGGGTCGACGGGCAAAAATGCCCCTTGCCAGTCTCGGCGATGGTGCTAATATAACGAAAGTGCTTATTGAAGCGGGGCAAGAGTGCCCCCACCTACACGGCGCCATACGGCAGCTGTCTGGTCAGACAAGAACCTTCCGTTGCTCTGCGACGATTGTCTCCTGGATGCTGTTAGCGCCAGGAGATTTTTTATGCGACCGGGTCGCATAAAGCGAAGGGAAGGTGTCGAAGATAGCCAAGAACGAGGGTCCTCGCATTAATGACGAGATTACGGCTCGTACTTGCCGCCTGATCGGCGTCGATGGTTCGCAACTTGGCCTGTTCGGAGTTTCCGATGCGCAGCGCATCGCCGACGAGCAGGACCTTGACCTTGTGGAGATCGCCCCGAACGCGGAGCCGCCCGTATGCAAGGTCATGGACTACCGCAAGTACAAGTACGAGCAGGACCGCAAGGCCAAGGCCGCTCGTAAGAAGCAGGTCAAGGTCGAGGTCAAGGAGATGAAGTTCAGGCCCAAGATCGACGTGGGCGACTACACGACCAAGAAGAACCACGTCATGCGCTTCCTCAAGAAGGGTGCCCGTGTCAAGGTCACGATTATGTTCCGTGGCCGCGAGATGGCTCACCCCGAGCAGGGCCTCAACGTCCTCGAGCGGCTCGCGGAAGACCTGAAGCCGTACGCGACGGTCGAGCAGCAGCCTAAGATGGAAGGTCGTAACATGCACATGCTCGTTGCCCCTATCAAGGGCGCCTTCGACGAGAAGGCCGATGAGGGCAGCGCAGAGAGTGATAAGGAGAACTAGCATGCCCAAGATGAAGACACACAAGGGTTCGGCAAAGCGTTTCCGCCGTACCGGCACCGGCAAGATCATGCGTGCCAAGGCTTTCAAGAGCCACATCCTGACCAAGAAGTCCCCGAAGCGCATCCGCGGCTTCCGTCAGGAGACGGCGCTGGAAAAGTGCGACGCCAAGGTCGTTTCCCAGCGCATGGGTAAGTAGGCGCGCCAGCGTCCATCAAAAAGCATTCTCAAGGAGTTGATTGAATATGGCACGTGTTAAGCGCGCAGTCGCCGGCCGCAAGAAGCGTCAGACGCTCGTCGAGCGCACCAAGGGTTACTATGGCACTTCCTCCCGCACCTTACGTGGCATGAAGGAGCAGGCACAGCACTCTGGCCAGTATCAGTACCGCGATCGTCGCAACAAGAAGCGTGACTTCCGCGCTCTTTGGATTCAGCGCATCAACGCAGCCGCGCGCATGAACGAGCTTTCCTACAGCAAGTTCATGCATGGGCTGAAGCTCGCGGGCGTGGAGCTCGACCGCAAGGTCCTTGCCCAGATTGCCTATGAGGACGGCGCCGCGTTCGCCGATCTTGCCGAGGTCGCAAAGAAGGCTCTCGCCGAGGAGAAGTAGCTCCTGCTTTCTCGCATGCGTTGGCCTGGCGGACCCACCGGACGACCTCCGGTGGGTCTTTTCATGTGACGGCCAGGATTCCCTACGCTATGCCGAACTCACGAAGAAGCCCTTCGAAGACGTTTGGGTCGCTAAGCGCATCTGCAAACTCCTCGCTCCGCTCGTTCTCCACGAGCGCGTCAAAGAGCCTCGACGCGCGTCCGAGCGTCTCGCGCGTGCACTTCTCCGCTGCTGCGCACCTCTCGGTCTCTAGGATGCTTTCGAGCGTCCCGCAGGCGTCAAGGTGCGTAAGGAGATCGAAGGGGCTGCCTCCGATGGCAATCCCTCCAAAACCCGCGTCCCATTCCTCTGTCAGGGGATACCAGTCGTCCTCGTGATCCTGGAGCTCCTCTTCCTCTGGCTCCGCGCTCGTTGCCTCGAGCGTGTGGCTCGACAGTCCCTCGAACGCAAGTTGGAGGGCGAGCAGCCTTATCGGGGTACTCATGATGAGCCCGAGAATCCGCTCGTCGTGCTCCAGGATGTTTCGTGCCAGGCCTTCTGGCGAACCTTGAGCTCTAGTCTTTTGCATGCCAGTCCCTTCTCTCGTCGTTTGCGGTGTGCCGAGAGTAGGCCCCGTGGCTTGTTGCTGTCTCTCATCCTGTGGCCAAAAACTGACCGAAAAGTACCTTTTGCGAATAATCGCAGCTCAAAAGCGTGAAAAAGGTGCCGTACGCCAAAGGGTGAGTGTGTTTTATTTGTTGTCGCGCGGAAGGTGCAGCTTCCTGTCCTCGGCGTTCTTAAGCCGCTCCGCCTCCTCGTCGAAGGCCGGATCCTGTGGGCAGACGAGCTCGTCGTCTCCCGTCTCGGGGTTCATGTGGTGGAGAAGGACGGGGCGGAAGAGGTGAAGCTTGGCAGCGATGAGGGCTGAAATGAGGAGCAGGACGACGAAGATCGCTATGCGCGGCACGACGGAGACCTGCGTCATGCCGAAGGTGCCCAGGCAGAGGAGGGCTGTCCAGCCATACATGAGCAGGACGGCCTGCTTCTGGTCGAAGCCCTCGTCGATGAGACGGTGGTGGATGTGGCCTCGGTCAGCCTGCCCGATGCTGACATGCGCACGCTTTCTCCTCACGATGGCGGAGAAGGTGTCGATGATTGGGATTCCGGCGATGACCAGGGGGACGATGATCGTGGTCAGGCCCGCCGTTCTGGTGACGGAAAGCAGCGAGACGATGCCGAGCGTGTATCCGAGCAGCAGCGATCCCGAATCGCCCAGGAAGATCGTCGCCGGGTGGAAGTTGTATCTCAGGAAACCGAGAGTGGCACCCGTCAGGGATATGGCGAGGGTGGCGGCATCTGCCCTCCCCGCCATGACGGCTAGGACGAACATGGTGAAGCTCGATATGCAGGCGAGGCCCGAGGCAAGTCCGTCCAGGCCATCGATCAGGTTGAAGATGTTTACATAGGCCACGAGGTAGAGAACCGTGATGGGGTAGGCCAGGATGCCTAGGTCAAGCGCCTCGCCCGAGAGGGGGTTGACGATGACGCCGATGACGACCCCGCCGGCAACGGCAATGGAAGCCGCTATGATCTGACCCGCGAACTTCTGAAGGGGTCTCAGCTGAAATACGTCGTCAATCACGCCGGTGGCAAAGATGGCGGCGAAGCCTACGACGACCATGTGGTAGTCGAGCGTCCGGAAGTGGGGCGCTGGGGTAAGTATCATGGGCCAGTGAAGGTAGTTCGTACCGAATGCCTGTATCGCAAAAGCAACGATGATGCCGAGAAAGACGGCGATTCCTCCCATGCGGGGGATCGGTACCTTGTTTATGCGACGCTTTCCCGGATGGTCCACGGCGCCGAGTCGCCATGCGATCTTGCGAGCGAGGGGGGTCGTGACGAGCGTGGTGAGCAGTGCCGCCAAGAACAGGACTACGTATGGAACCCATGGCCTAGTCATGCTTGCGGCCAACTCCCTTCCCGAGATGCCGTCGGTCCAACTCACAGTATGATACTAGAATCCGCACTGCGGTTGACGCCATGAAACAGTTCGCATTAAAAAGCCGTTTCGCGGGAGTGCCTACCTTTAAATGTTCCCCATAACCCAGTCCAAGTCAAGACTGGTATCCCAAGCGGTTTGCTCTATAGTCTGAAGTGTCGTTCCCCTGCGGAAACAATTGGGTGAACCGACAAGCGTTTTGAGGGAGCCCAGATATCGTCCCCATTACAGGCATCCTTCGATGTTGAGGAAGCTGGAAAAGGCGACGCGGGCACCCACCTTATGGAGGTGGGTTCATTTCGCTACCGCAGGGGACGACTTTTCTGTTGCCGCACATCACGTGTGGTCTGAAAATAATTGTTGAC
>JAGAWD010000318.1 GCA_017941585.1 Olsenella sp.
GAGTCCGACCCGGCCCTCGAGGCCGCGTGCGACCTCTCGAGCGCCTGGCAGCTCTCCGTGATGTCCGAGCTCGGGGGCGCCGCCGGGATCTCCGCCGCGGGCAAGAGGCGCTACCGCTCGCTCTGCGGCAGGCTCGGGGCGAGGGAGGCCGCGCGCGACGCCCTCTGGGAGGCCGCCGTCGCCTCGGCGCGCGACGGTTTCCACCCCGACGCCGAGGACGCGCTGGTCAGGAGCCTGGCGGCCGAGATACTGGCGGCTGACGCCGAGCGAGCGTCGCTCGAGGCCGACATCGCCTCGAGGCTCTCCGGGGACGAGGCCTACCGCTGCCTGCTCACCGTACCCGGGATAGGGGCGAAGACCGCCACGGCGCTCGTGACCATGGTGGACGTGTCGCTCTTCGGCAGCGACGACAGGCTCGCCAGCTACTGCGGCCTGGCGCCGGCAAACAGCCAGTCCGGCACGTCGATCGACTCCGCGTCCGCCACGAGGGCCGGCAACAGGCAGCTCAAGAACCTGCTCATCTTCAGCTGCAACTCGCTCGTCGGCACCAAAAACAGGTTCGGCAGGTACTACGAGGAATGCCGGAACAGGGGCATGAGGCACAACAAGGCGCTCAAGGCGGTGGCCCGCAAGAGGCTCGGCGTGATCTACGCGATCATGCGCGACCGAGTGCCCTACGAGGAGCCCATTGCCGGTCCTGTTGCCGAAAACTTCCGCCCTGGCCCCTTGACAAAACTATAGGGACACATTACAGTCTCCGTCTCCCAATTAACACACCCACATTCTCGAAAGGCGAAGCGACAGTTCGTTTCAGGACTCGCTCCGTGGTAAGCCAAGCACTCCGCCCTATAGGCAAGGTCTCCCGCAAGCGATAGTTCCGCACTCAACTTGCAGGCCTCAGTTCTTCGAAAAGCAAGCTGGCAAGGCCAAGTGCATCGTCAATGGAAACGCTTGCCGCCTCGCCCATGCGCTCGGCGAGTACATTGCTCGTTGGTGGATACAGATGCACTCGATTGACAATCAGGTATCTGATGCGCGAGATGGAGTGGGTAAACCTTTCCGCACACGCTCTGGAACCCGTCCTCGCAAGGAAGATACAGTCCGTGTAAGGGCTGGACTGTATGTGCTGCATGAGGTAGTACCAGCACTCTCCCTTCATCGGGACGTGCAACCAATCAGTCAGATTGATTGTGCCTATGCAATAAAACTATTCGGTGATTTCCGCTATCGATCTTGCTTCGTTCAGGAACGCGTCGGCTTCACAAAGCGAGACATGCTCACTGCAAGACTTCTGCTTATGCAACGCCTTCCTAGAGAATCCGTGAAACCATACACGTCATGCCTCTTCCGCGAAACTTCAAACAGGAACCCGCCTTCACCCACGCAGCGAGTTGTCGGCATCTGAACAATGAGACGCTGTGGACTCGAGCCCACCAACCACTCCCGCAGAGTCATCTCGTTACCCGGGTCGATGTTGAATGCCTACTTGCTCTCCTTCACCACCTCTTCCTGTCGGCTACTCACTTTGTGGGAATCGTACCTATGGCAGTGAATCGGCCTTGCGCAAGCCCTCGCTCACGAGGATGCAGTCGTTGTGCCAAGACAATTAGAGAGAGGGGAGACAAAAATGGATTCCGTCTACGAGGAGCAGGGTTGGTAGGGTGGTTTGTCTGCTATTCGGTGGGCGCCAAACGATTCCATGAAATGGCCTCGTTTCCGCCGAACTTCTTTGCTTGTGCTAGACATAAACACCCTAGCCACCAAGGGACCATTACTTCAGCATGCTTATGTCCACATCGCTCGCTGAACCCTCGCAGTCCGGCGTCCCGTTTTCAAGGATGTCTTTGACTCGCTGGCAAAAAGGCTTGCCATGGGGGTTGTGCCTGAGCAGAAAGGTTGTCTTGGACCATTCCTCCCCATCTGAGTCCATGAGGATCTTGAGCGCCCTGTTGCGCTCCTTCTCGGTGCCACTGACGTCCACCACAATATCCTCAGTTTCCTTGTTGATGGCATAGGCCCCTCCAACAAGGCGATTTCCATGGTCGCGACGCGCTTTGCCGAAGTCGCCGATGAACTCCCACACATGCACGCGAGGCACGTCGTCGTATCGCATAACCCGCTGGAATACGTATGAGGGCAGGTCGGTGTTGCCGCTGTAGTCCATGTGCCCAAAAAAAATGACGTCACCATTTTTGAGGCAATAGGATGTGGTCTTATTACCTCTGCCACCGATAACAAACGAAGTGTCGATGTCCTGGCAATAGACGAGAACTCCACCACTCGAGTTCCATTCCTCAATGTGCCACGACCCATCCTCGCGCAAGCGCATCTTGGCATGCTCCCTCGACACCTGCTCTCTTATCTCCATGGGGAGACTCTGGTCAAGGAGGGATACCTGACGAACGTCTCCGACGAGTTCTGTGTTCGGGAACTCGCGGCCGAATTGGACCTCCCGCACTGAATCGAGTGGAATCGGAGGCGCATCAAGAACCGAAATGTAGTCCTGCATACCGCTTGATACCTCGTCGTAGACTACTTTCTGTAGCTGATATGACGTCTTGTAGCACCCATGCCTGCGCGAGGTCCTTTCAAACCCACTCTTTACCGGAAGCGTATCCATCACGTACGACTCATCCGGCTCGTAATCGAGTTCGAGCCTGTAGTCCCTTGGACCATGAACGCCGGCGAGTACGAGCAGCGCAAACAGGTCTGCGTAGCGATCGTACAGAGTCCGCTTGCTACCATCGATGCTCTTGTCGACAAATCCCTGACTCAGCTCCCTTGGCCAATCGTCGGGACCGTATGCCACAAGGTCGTGTGCCGTTGCCATCATCAGTCGCATCAGCAGCTGACTGTATAGGTCCTCGTACGCAGCCTTGAGCCGCTCGCACTCTTCATCTTTGGCGTTGAAGTCACGTTTAAGCTCTTTCAGAAAGTCCTCGAAGAACTTGTCCGAAAACACCTTGGCGCTAGATTCTTTTTGCGCGATGGACATTGCGGCGGTGGGTTCGCCAAAGTACTCGCGGAAGAGGTTCTCAGGGCTGCGAAGGACCCATTTCACGAATACGGCATTCTTATGAAGCTCCTCGTTGCACCCTGGCGCTCCTTGAGGAACCACGATACTTGCGCTGTTTAAAGCCCTGGTTCTTTCACGGGAGAGTTCCTCTTGGAACGATTCAATTGGGAGGTGGACGGCCTTCGCCTTTTGCTGCTGGCGGGCCTCTTCAATTATCTGGAATTCCTTCCTCTCCTCGCGATTCTTCCGCCTGTCGTTCTCGATTGCTTTCTGGATCCTCCGTTCGGGTACATGGGCAATGCTTGGGAAAAATGCGGCCCACATTTCCCACTCGATCATGGACACATAGCGAATCTCCCAGCAATCTTTGGCGTGTTTCATGAGTATGTTCAGGGCATTTGCAGACATGGCTTTCCTTCCGTGTCGTTGTGCGATATTCGCTGTGTGGTGCTCGGAACGGCCACGAGTACGGTAACGTCGTCCAGTGACTTCTGCGCGGCATTCTGTGCTACGTCCTCCGCCATTACCTGAGCGCATCTCCCGTCAATCAAATTATCCATTATCGCCGCGCTCACGCAACTCGGTGGAACCCCGTCGGTGAAGAAGAAGATGGCGTCGTTCTCTCGAATCGGAATCAATACGCAATGTGGCTCCCTACGCCCTTCTTGCCCGACGTACAGGCTGAGGCGATTCGTGCCAGGCACGTTGTCCGTCGCCGTGACCTCTTCTAGGCGACCGTTCCTGAGTATGAAGCAGGACGTATCACCCTGCCATGCAATCGAGAGAAGCCCGTTGTCGATACGGGCTAGAACCAAAGTTGCCCCGGATCTCTTGGCTCTGGACTCCCTTAGAAAGAACCTGACCTCATCTCTGGCCTGTAGAAAAGCGTCGTGAGGGCTAGCGCCCTCGTCGAGCGCGGCGAGGCCGGTCGTGCAGGCTAGCCGACTGATTGCCCTCCCGTACGATCCGCCCCCAATGCCGTCGGATATGGCCACATTTGCTACTCGACCGTCTTCAGACGCTGAATAGTCACAGCAGTCCTCATTCCAGCCCCGGCATCCCGACTTCGAGCATGCGCCGATCCAGCCGACCTCCTGCCCGGCTCCGTCATGGGACATTAGGCCCCTAGAGAGAGCGAGGTTCGCATTCGTCATAGGATTACCTCTCTTCGCAGATATACGATGACTGAGAGCCTATGTCCTATAATGAAAGCCGCTTTTGCAAGAGCGGTTTTTTTGGGAGGGTATCTTGTCTTCTGACGAGCGAAAACCAGAAGAAATCAGGCTCTTTTTCGAGATTAGGCAATCTGTGGCTGGATCGAAAGTCCCGGAGCATCTTCCCATTTCGCGACCCGCTCAAAGTAGCGATGGACGAGGTGCGTTCGCCTCTCTGTACACCGCGACAAAAGAGTACGATGGCGCACTCGGGGACGTCGTCTTCAAGGTTTTCAACTCACAGTCCATGGCAAGAAATGCTAAAGAAGAGTATCAGATTCTGGTAACTCTCGAAGGTCTTTATGGTCACGCTCCAAAAGCGCTCGCGTTCGGGTTCTCGCAAAGCGACTCTGCGACACAAGGAGGCCAACTACCGACCATCGCAGAGGAGCTCGTAAGAGGCGTATCCGTCCGCGAGTTCGCTCGGGTTCAGGAGGAGACACATCCCGGACAACCGACCGACGCTCCAATCGTGATTGATTGCTTTCGGTCGCTGGCGTTCACCGCGATGCTTCTCTCTGGAATGCAGCGTTCCCATGGTGACCTGAGCTTCAATAACGTGTTTATATCTCCGGGCGACTCCGGTGGCCGAATCGCCAGCTTCATAGACTTCGGGTCCTCTGAAGCAAAAACCGAGCAAGGACGGGCAAAGCCGGGTACACCGTTCTTCACGCCTCCGGAGAACTGTCCCGACAGGGGTGGGGTAAGGCGCAACGCGCTCGAGTCAGCGGACGTATACGCAATCGGTGCGCTGGCGCTCTACCTGTGGCTTCGCCCATGCGTCCCCGTTCAGGACGATTGTACGTTCTTCGACCGCTTCCCCACGCCGGACGTCCTTGTCGCGAATGCCCACGACCTACTCCGGTCGGCTATCAAGCCTGGCGAGTCCCATACGTTGTCGGGTTGGGAGACGGTACTCCTTGCGGTCATCGAGAGGTGCGTCTGCGATGACAGAGACGCCAGGCTTGCCTCCTCGTCTTTGAAGGAAGTCCTCGACTGCATGGGACCTGACTCGACGTATGGCGCCGAGGATGCTCTTGACTTGCTGCACAGGAGGGCACCTGCCTCCCCAAGCAGTTTTGAGGTTGTGTCCATGAGGGTGCTGGACGACTACAGGATCCTGCCGATGGACGATCCGATTGGTCGTGCGAACGAGATTCGTCGCATAGACGAGGTGATTGCGAACGAGGATGGGGTTGCGTTCGTCCACGGATTTGGGGGTATAGGGAAAACGACTCTGGCGAAGGCGTTTGCTAAGGCCAAGCTGGATTCCCGCAACACCGGAACGGACGCGATTTCTCGTGTATACCTGATACCCTTCGACCGTACGTCGGAGCGCACGCTCTCGAACATCGGACTTCGCATTGCGGATGGAATCGGGAAGAAGGGGGCCTCGATCCGCCAGGCGTGCTCTTATGCCATGACCGCCATACAGAGTTACTTCGACGAGCACACCCTTCTCGTTATAGACAACGCGAACGCGGATGGTGCGACCTTCGAGACCCTTTACGACAGCATGTTCGGGAGACTTGTGGGTACTGGCAACGATTGGACGCCTTACAAGGTCATAGTCACGTCGCGCGATGTTCCATGTCAGTCCTTGAGCGGCTATGATGTCCCTGTTGGTCCTCTGAGCAACCGCGAACTCAAGAATCTGTTCGAGACCATCTCTGGAGTAGAGCTGGAGGACGAGGACGGCTTCGGCAGGTTTCTCGACTCCACGGCAGGCAATACGTTGGTTACAAAGCTCGCAGGGCTGCTCCTGAGGGACAGCAAGGGCTCATTGACTCAGACAGAGTTGTTTCACGGTGAGGGCGTCGATGTCGTCAGACGAGAGGGCGACGAGGCACTGGCTGATGGACGCATGTCTGACGGGACGGAGGCGGTATACTCCAAGCTTGACAACCTTTTGAGCCTGTCCGCGTTGAACGGAGCAGAGACGGCTTTGATTGCCGTGACATGCCTGCTTCCCACCGAGGGATTCTCGATAGGCGTGTTCTCTCGCGCGATGGCCGCCGGAGCGGAAGACGCGGCCTCCGCATATAAGACGCTTCGCAACAGAGGCTGGATAGAGTTCGACGCAGGCGAGGGAAAGCTTGGGCTCCATCCTCTCGTTAGAGAATTATGTCTGCATCGCCTCGGAAGAGATGAGCTTGCAAATGCCGCCACGACGCTTCTTGACGCGCTGTGGGAAGTGGCGTTGGGGGCCTTCGACGATGGCAACATACAGGCGCTCGCAGAGATCGAGCGTGCATACGAGTCCGTATCTGAGCACTTCTGCGACGACAGGTATATACCCAGCGTCATCGAAGACGGCACCGTCTCCGCCAAGTACGTATGGCTATGGAGCAGGCGGCAGGCTAAGCTGCTGCGGGCGTTGGGCAGGACGTCGTCAGAGCGCGAATGCCTTGAGACGATGTGCTCGCGGCAAGACGAACTCGTCGCCTATCGCTCCTATGGGCTCATGCGCAATGCGGTTCTTGATGGCGAGAACGGCAAGACGATTTGGGCGCATGTCCTACACGACTGCGCAAGGGCCCAGAGCGAGATGGGAGACTATGCCCGTGCCATAGGAACGGCCAATAGCGCACTCGCCTCGATAGGGTGGGACCCGTCGTATGACGACGGGTATCTAAGTCGCGCGCTCGAGGAAATCCGAGATCCTGCATCCGACCATCTCCGCGCCGCAGAGGTCTCGCGACTTCTCGTGCGGAGGGCCTACTCTGAGTTCGATATGAATGTGGGAGATGGCCGTGACCGTGCTCTTAGTGACAAAGAGTCGGCACTGGAAATTCTCGAAGCGTTCGACTCCACGCCCTGGGACAACGCCTGCATTCTTTACACGCTGGCGTATTCGGAAGAGATGTATTCGGGTGGCAACAAGTCTAGGTCCGAGTATCATAAGAAGGCGCTGGGACACATCCGGCGGGCAATATCCTTGCTGCGCGAGTGCGCTGACAACCTTCCTGAGAACGAAACCCTTCGGGATGTGAGGCTGCTTCTTGCCACCTCCCTGAACTTTATGGGTATTTTTTACTGTGGGCCAGATGGTCCGCGACCTGAAGACAGGGCATGCCTTGAGGAGTCCCTCAAACTCAAAAGGGAGGCCTTGGACATTCGTTATGAGTTGCTCAATCCGACGCATATGGATATCGCGAGATCTCACAACAACATCTCGTTCTCGTTAAGATACCTCGGCAAGAGCGAAGATGCCCTACGTCATGCCTTGATATCCGCCAAGATTCGACGGCTAAGGTTCTCTGATGATTCCGGCAAGACGCGCAAATTGCTTGATCAGAACTTCATGGTTCTTCAGGACGAGTTAGGGCTCTCAGATGAGGAAATCGAACGGCGGTTAAGTAACACCTCGATTCCGTCAACGCAACTACCGTAGAGATGTTTTTCGACATGTGATGGCGTCCGCTTTCAAGAGGTCTGAACTCAGTCGCGCGGCTGTTAGGGTCGGTTTTTCCTCACTACGGTCCCGGCCTCATTTGGTCGACTTAGGCCCCCTTTCCGTTATCTCGATGTGATTGCCGGCACCGACAAGCCTTACGCGCGCACCCCCCACGATGCCAAGGCTCTGAAGGTGCTCTCCCGCAATCAGCTTTCCGTTGGAAACGCCAACCCCTGACGCGTACGCGGCGTCGTTCCAGAAGCTTTCGATGATTTCCTTATCTGCGCCCGGGTGAAGGGCCGCCTCTGCCATGCTGTCGACCATGGCAAGGTAGTACCTCTCGGGATAGAGCCACAAGGCGATATCGCAGCAGGCTCTCTCATGAGCGAATAGCCTTGGGGCATCCGAGAAGAGCTTCGTGTCATTTGTGTCGTTGAAGAGGTTGTCGAAACCTCCCAGGGGAACTGAGCCATCATCTCCCACCGTGACGGTATATTCTCCCTCGAGCCTAGGGAGAATCTCCCCAAGATTTGCTCCCATGCCTTGCAAGCGTGCTATGACGTCGATGGTCTCGCTCATGAAAGAGGCGTATCGATGCGTCCACTTGATCTCGGGCCAGAGATTGGACCCAGTGATAAGGTTGACAATTCGTTGGTCCACCGCACGATAGAATGTTATGGGCACATCTTCCCCGGCGCGATACGCGTAGCCCGACCAATTGTCGCTTGCGGGAAGATCCTCGATTGTTGATGCTTTCGCGACGATCCCGCTTTCTAGGGCTTTTGAGGCGTGGTGCTCGATTGAATCGCTGATGAAATAGGGGAAGACAGGGGAGTCCTCCGGCATGCGATGCGGGCCACAGCTGCCCCATCCTCCTTCGCCAATCCTGCCCTCGATGAGTTCGCTGGGGTCGAAAGGCCTTGCGAGAAGGTGTCTGACCTCGTGCTCGGCCTGGATGCCGAGGTTGATGACTTCAAGAAGGGAGCTGACTAACACTGGGCGAACCTGCGGGGGATAGAGGAATGTGAGGGCGAGGGTGAGCAGGTCCGTGTCCACTTTTCCTTCCATCGACATGATACGCGCAACTCCGTACGCGAGCTCGATTGTCGAGACAAGCTGTCCGGTGATGTACGGATCCCTTATCTCGAACATGTGTCTCTCCATGAACGGAAGGCGCCTGTAGGTAGAGTGGCAGCTTTCGATAAGAAGGAGACATCTATCCATAGACTCGTGCAGGTAGTCGAGGACCTTAAGGAACGTATCCCCTTGCCCGATTGAGACGATTTCTGGGAGACTCATGGGGAGACCGCCGCTTTCTCCCTGGCAGGAGAACCGCGCCATGATAAGCCCGGCTTCGGTTCCTGCGAATTCGGAGGAGGGACCCAAGTCGAGACTGAAATCCAGAAGTTCTTGGAGCATCTCATCGGGGGCGGCGTCGCAGACATCGTTGTCGGTCTGGTCTGCGGGGGCGATGCTGATATTGACGTTGGTGTCGAATGTCTCTTCGGCCTTGTTGTTGGGAACTTGCGACTCCATCTTTACCTCCATGTGTACGCGCGAGGCCCAATGTGCGGACATGCGGATTGCGCTTGAGTGGGCCAAGGATGCTTGGGTTGGGCTTGCAGCGGTTCCTTGGAGCATAGGAAAACTGCGGCGGTGTGCTTGCGTAACCCTAGGGCTGGCGTCTGGTTTGCTGGTGGCCATACCCGATGGGGTTCCGGTCTTGGTGGCCCGCGGCGGGAAACTTGCGCAACCCCCGGGGCTGGCGTGTGGTTTGCTGGTTGCCATGCCCGATGGGACACCGATTCCGAGAGCCTGCGGCAGTCCCCCAGGGCTCGTCTGATTTCGCTGCGAAGACATTGTCTGAAAGAGGGCAGTGTTCGGAGGGAGATAGCATGATTCTTTCGACGTATTCGGAAAAGCTTCGCCATTCCCACACTGTTGGCATGGCGAGTGCGCAGCAGCTCGTGCGCATCGTCGCCGAGCGCCAGTCGCTCGCGTTGTTTGATGGGAACATCGTGCGATTTGGTGTGTATGAGAGAAGGCTCCTCGACGAGATTGTCAGGTCGCTCGGGCTTTGTCGCCTGGACGAGATTTCTCACGTTGCTCTTTGCAGGCTTCCGAAGAATGCGGACGTGACCGCCCTTGGGACCTCGCCTCGCGAGGTGTACGAGACATACGTGATGGGTAAGCACGAGGCAACGACTTCTGTTTCGAATGCCGTCGGGGATGTCATGCGGGTGCGCCCCTTGGGCGAGGGTGCCTCGGAGGAACTTGCGTTTGCCGTGCTTGACAATCTTCAGGCCAAGTGCGCGCTCGTCGCCCTTGGCGTGAGGCAGGATGCGAATGGAGATTGCCTTGACAATGCGAGGCAGACGGCCTTGCTGGCGGAGCAGCTGTTTGAGAAGCCCGTCACCCCCGCAATCATCGATGACTGGGGGCGGAGTTGCTCGGAGGACTTAGCGTGTGTCTCGCTTTCCGTATCGAAGCCCCTGGTGGAATTTCTGCGCGAGACGGTCTATATGGCAGCTCAAGATCTCCGCCTTATGTTTGGCGAGTCGGAGGGGGAACAGCGTGCCTTGGCGATGGACGTGTGGCGCGCTTACGGCTCTCTCTTCTCTGACGTTGACTCGCATGTCTCTCCTCTTTCGCCCGTTTGGTGGATGCGTCCGACCTATCGCCTGCGTTGCCTCTTCGACGAGATCGGCGTGACGCTCGACCGAGTGTTCGAACCATTCGACATCTCCGAAGAAGGGCGCGCGAGTGGCGATGCCGAAGTGGAAGAACTCTCTCTTACGTTGTCGTCCGTTCGTGGCCTTGCAGTGATATGTGGCATGATCCTGGCCCGTGCCACGCTATCTGAGATTCCGGGCTATGTGTCGAGGAAAATGCAGCTCCACGGCGATGGCGTTGATCTTGGTGATCTAGCCGAGCTTCATAGGACGCTCTTGGAGGTGGCGAGTCTGTTGTAAGCCAGTTTCCAAGCGTCGTGATTGCGACTGATGTGTGTCATGTCGTCCTTCACCTATAGGCTGCCTCACGGATTGGGAGGATTTAATGGATCTCTACATGCCCTATGTAGCGCAGGCAACTGCCCTCGTGCTGTATTGCGCGTGCATGCTGCTGGTTGCTGCGGGAAGGGTGCGGACGTGCGCTTCCGTTGTCCTCATGTTTGCGGGCTCTGTCTCGATGGCGATGTCGTGTTTGCTGGCGGGAAACGTGGTGGCGGCTCTCTCGTGCGCGTGGATTGTACTGTGCGTCCAGCTGATACCACTGCTTGCGACCAGTCAGCTGGACGATGACGGCCGTTTGTGCGCCACGCTGTTGGCCGACGCGGTTCAGGTGACACTCACCATGTCAATGGTTGCCGAGACGACGTATGGCGGAGCATATGCGTGCGACCATGCGTTCAAGCTTGCGACTGCCCTCGCCGCATTAGTCCTTGTTGCATCGGTTTTCTCACGGCAGGTGGGTGCAGCGCTTGGGGCCGATGGTGGCAGGCGGGCGCTTGTACTTACGGCCATGCTGACGGTGATCGTCATGCTTCATTCGTTCGACCGCTCGTTTGTGACATTGCTGCCGGGGTGGGGGAGCGTGTCCTGGACGGATTTCACGGTGTCATGTGGCATTGTCACGCTTGGCGCGTGCTCTGCTTTGTATGCATGCCCGGCTGATGGCGATTCCGCTCTCTCCCGCCTTGCGGCTCCCGTATCGATGCTTCCTGCGGCATGCTGCATGACCTATCTGGGAGATGCCGCCGCTGGCATTGGGATTGCGGTTGCCATGGCGGCCGTGATGGCGTCGTCGGGCAGGCGCGCTTCTACCATTGCGGTATCCCTCATCGTCTCGGTCGCATCGGCTCTCGCCCTCTCCCTCGTCGTTCCCAACATGGCAAATGCCTGGAGAATCTGGTCTGGGGGCATGGAGGGTGTCTTTTCCGGTGTGGACCAGGCCAAGACGACGGCCGCCCTGTTTTCGACTGACAGCCTCTTGTTGGGTTGTGGCGTGGGAAGGTGGACGGAGGCCATGTGGTGCGCTCCGCACAGCGTGGCTTGGCCGCTTATGATGTCTTGCTCGACCTTTGGTTTCCAAGGTGCTGCGACGTTTGCTGTGGCGGGGCTGTGCGTGATGGTCACGGGGATAAGGACGCTGCTTCGGCGCAGGGGCGGCGCTGCTCTCCCGTTTCTGTGCGTGTGCAGTTCCGTAGTGCTGTTGCTTGGGTTGGCTGCCACTTTTGGCGTCTTGCCCGACCTCGAGAATGGCGGGCCGATGTTCCTATGTATGGACGTGAGCACGTCCGTCCCCCTCTTTCAGGCTGTTGCGATCGCGGTGGCGCTTAGTTACGACCTGGTGTATGCCCGTGCCTCAGAAGATGGCGTGAGAGGGGAAAGTGCGCCTGAGGACGAGGAAATGCCCGTGCTTCTCTCTTCCGGCTTTGGTGCGAAGTAGGGTTGCGTGTGCGGACCCGCGCGCGATGTTGCGTAAGGCGCATGTGACGAGCATGCTATTTTGGGATTATGTTAAGTGAGGCTACTGTTGTGAAGAGGAGCGCATGATCTACGTGACGGGAGACACGCACGGGAGCCACGACGTGGGAAAGCTGCACCCAAGGCAGTGGCCGGAGGGCCAGGGGCTGGGCCGCGACGACTACCTCGTCATTCTCGGCGACTTTGGAGCCATCTGGGACTGGGGCACGGACGACCACGCGCTCTTGGCCTGGTACGAGGCGCAGGCGTGGACCACGCTCTTCGTGGACGGCAACCACGAGAACTTCGACCTCATCGACGCGTTCGACGTCTCGGAGATGTTCGGCGGCAGGGTGCAGGTCGTGCCGGGCTACCCGCACGTCATCCGCCTGATGCGCGGCGAGGTGTACGACCTGCCCGTCGCGCGCGGGGACGCGGCTCGCGGGGACGCGGCGCCCGGCGAGACGGTGCGCTGCTTCGTGATGGGTGGCGCGCCCTCGATC
>JAGAWD010000029.1 GCA_017941585.1 Olsenella sp.
CCCGACGAAGCGGGCCTTGCGTCCCTCGCCCATAACGCGCGCGACCTGCCCATAGGTCGCGACCCGCCCCCTGGGGATCTGGCGCACCACATCGTACGCGCGCGAGAAGAACCCGTCTCCCGCAGACGACACGTTCTCTTCTCCCATTTCCTCACCTGCCGATGCGATCGCACGCCCATCCCCGCGGCAAGCGGGGACCCTCCGGCTCCATTCTGGCAGAATGTAGCCTATGACAAGGAGCGAAGGGAGCACAGATGCATTCGAGCGAAGCGGACGGCAATCGCCGGGAGGGCCGCACGGCATCCAAGCGCGTGGCGGACTCGCGTACCGAGGTCACGCGCAACGTCACGGAGGGCGACATGAACGGGCAGGGGCGCCTTTTCGGCGGGCGCCTCATGGAGTGGATAGACGAGGCGGCGGGCATAGCCGCCCGCAGGCACTGCGGCGGAAACGTGACCACCGCCTGCGTGGACCAGCTCGTCTTCCATCACCCCGCGTTTCGAAACGACGTCGTCGTGATAGACGCGCGCGTGACCCACATCGGCCGGACCTCGCTCGAGGTGCGCGTCGACTCATACGTGGAGGACATAGCGCGGAGCTCCAGGAACCTCATCAACAGGGCCTACCTGACCGAGGTGTTCGTGGATGACGGCGGCACCCCGCGGCCCATCCCATACGGGCTCGACCTGTCGAGCGACGCGGAGCGCGACGAGTGGCGCGGCGCAGAGCGTCGGAGGCAGGTGAGAAGACAGCGTCTCGAGGAGGGGTTCTGACGCCGTCCGTGCCTAGGCGCGGCCCGTTCGCTCGGTCCACGTGTGCCCGCACTTGTTGCAGTACCAGACCTTGACCGTCCCTCCCATGCCGTCGGGATACGAGTCGGTGCAGACCACGTCGTCGCTCCCGCACTGCGGGCAGTCGGGCTGCGCGAGGTACTCGTCGAGCGCTTCTCCGCTTATGACTTCGACCATGCTATCCTCCCTCCCTGGTCGCGGCTTGCGCGCTCAGCGACCCGCCCGTCGGAGAGCGCCTCGTCCGCTGGCGAGCGCCTCGTCCGTCAGCCGAGTCCGTACCACCCGACTCCCTCGTCGTGTCAGCCGACAGCAACGAGGGCGTCCCCTCTCCCCTGCCGCCGTCGCCGTCGGTCGAGCCACCGGCCGCGCCCGGGTCGAGGACGACGAGGGGGGCGTGCACGGCGCCAGGTGCGTGTGCCGAAGCGGGCCGATGCCGAGGGCGACCGCGGCGAGGCGGCACGAGACAATCATAAGATATGGGACGGCGAGCCCGCTGCAACTATTGATGGTGCCGAGAAGCGCCCGACGCCCCGCCCAAGACTGACGGGGAGAAGTCGGCGATCGCCCTGCAGAGCCTGGGATTGCGGATCTCGAAGTGCATCACGGGGTCGTTCGTCTTCGAGATGACGACGACGCCCTCGGGGTAGCTCCAGATCAGGAGGTTCCTGAACGCCCCCTCCCCCACTCGCACGCCCGTCCCCCGCGATCGCCTCTCGCGCTCCGCGGCCTCGAAGCGCCCGAGGCGCGCGGGGTCGTCGGAACGATATATCTCCATGAGCGGCGAGGCGTGCTCCAACACCTGCCGCGCCCGCCTGCGGGCGTACTCCACGTCCTCCCTTCTCGTGCTGAAGCGATAGCGGCCGTCAGTGTGGTGGTCGCGGATGCACTCCGCCTCAAGCATCGCCACCTCGGAGGAGTTGATGAGCTGGCAGAACGGCGTGTCGGGCACCCCGTCGAGCCAAAAGGGTGAGATCTGCCCCGTCATGTAGAGCGGAATGTAGCCCTCGAGACCCATCATCATCTCGTCGAAGGGCCGGTTGAGGTCGTGGACGACGCTGAGGCGCATCCCCCGCTTGATCAGGGCGCCGATGCCGACGACGTATCGCCTCACGAACGAGTCGTCGCTTCCCATTGTGGCCATGGGCATGTTGGAATACAGGATCACCTCGCCCGTGGCACGCGCGGTCGCGGTCGTCTTGAGGAACTCGAGCTCCGCGGCGCGCATCTCGCTCAGGCCATAGTACGAGCGGGAGCGCGGAACGACGATGGGGGACACGGGGATCTTGAGGCTGTCGAAGCGTGCGTCGGCGACGTATTCGTTGAGGTCGAAGTCGTCGAGGTAGCTGAGGAAGCGCTCCGCACCCGACCCCTCGGCGGGAGCGTGGCCCGAGAGGAGCCACGTCCGCAGCATCGCCGACACCTCCCCCACGTCGTCGATCTGCGAGATGGGGCGACCGGCATCTGAGGCGTCGGGGCCCAGCAGGCCCTCGACCTCGGCGCCGAGGCCCTGCTCGACGGCACGCCTCGCGGCGAGCGAGGCGAAGGAGGAGGCATACAGCTCCACGTCCGAGGGCGTGCGCTGCCCTCCCCTGATGCGCGAGAGGTAGGAGGGGTCGACGTTGGCGTGGCGCGCCATGTCCGCGTTCGAGATCGACAGGGACCCCATGAGGGCGTCGAGCCTGACGCAGAAGGAGCGCCGAGCCTCGCTTCCCTCGTTGAGGGAGGAGAGCAGCATCTCGAAGACGTCCTGCTCGTCGGAGAGGAGGGTCACGCCCCGCGCGCGGGCAATCGTGGCGACCCCATGCGCGATGGCGCGGACGGTTCGCTCGTCCTCCGGCGTCCGCCCCGCGCTGCGATAGCGGCTGAACGAGCTGGCGGACAGGCCGGAGCACTCCGCAAGCTCCCTGTTGCTGCAGCCAAGCTGGCCGCAGCAGTCGTTGAGCGCCCTCGCGAATCCCATCTAGCGTCTCCTAGCCCGCCGGCGAACGTGACTCAAACGGTCGTGCCGGCGCGTGCGGCCGATCTGGTCCGAGCCGGCACGGCGCGAAGTGCCCGACCATGCGACCGATGCGATCGAAGCAACGATGTGACTAGAGTAGCGCATCGTCGCCCAGTAGCGCATCGTCGCCCGACGGCCCGCCATGCCTCAGGCGGCGCACCCCGGCCGCGACGAGCGCGAGGCCCGCCAGCGAACAGGCGACGGCCATGCCCGCGCCGCTCCCGTCACCGGTCTTGGGAGTAGAGGCCTTCGGAGCGGTGGCCTTCGGAGCGGGGACGGGGCTCGGGGCTGCGGGAGCCGTGGCAGCGTCTGCCGCCGCCTGAGCAGCGGGAGTCGCGTCGCCCGCCTCTTTCTCACCGGTGCCTGACGCAGGTTTATATACCCCCTCGACGAGGCTGTACTCGGAGAACTGGTCCGAGGAGAAGGATATCCTGCCGGTGTTGGGGTCGTACTCCGTGTCGAGCGCGGTGAGCGTCCCCTCGTGGTCGCGCACGACCGTGTAGTCGCTCGCGGTGAATACGCTCGTGTCGAGGTCGAGCGACATGTCGAGCGGTGCGGCGGTGGTGCTGGCGGGAAGCCCGTCTATGTCGACCCCCATGTCGAAGGTCGCGACGGCGCCCTCGACAGCCGGGTCCCTCTCGGCGTCGGCAATGGTGAGCTCGACGTCATCGCTCGTAATGCCGGCCACGCCGTCCTTTGCCACCTGGTATCCTGCCGAGGCCCCCGTAAGGCTTCTTGACGTGTAGTTGACGTTGGCGACCGCATAGATGCTCAGGTTGATGTTGAACTCGTCGACGTTGGCGTCCTCGCCCGCGAGCTCGACGCAGAGCACCGTCG
Organism: Olsenella sp.; assembly: GCA_017941585.1. Lineage (GTDB taxonomy): Bacteria > Actinomycetota > Coriobacteriia > Coriobacteriales > Atopobiaceae > Olsenella_J. The sequence goes on from JAGAWD010000029.1 coordinate 3,628, forward strand.
TGTCAGGGTCGGGATGCTCGCCGGTGTCGGTCGTGTCATACGCCTTGCCGTTTACGACGGCGTAGGGAAGGAAGTACTTCTTGTTGATGCGGAAGCTGAGGATGATCTTGCTGCGCGTCGCGGCATCCACGCTGAGGGTCGAGGGGTTGCTCTCGAACCTCACGTCGTTGTCGTCGCCGTAGCCCGCGGTGAAGACGATCTTCCCCGCGGTCAGGATCGGGGCGCTCGCGTCGTCCACGCGGATCGTGACGTCGCGCGTCTCCGCAGGCGCCGGAGGTACGGGGTGGTTCCCCGGGCGATCGACGAAGATGTCACCGAGGGTGTTGCCCTCGACAAAGTTCAGGTTGCTTACCGTGCAGCGCAAGGAGGGGTCGAAATCGTATCCGCCTCCCCGCACCTGAAGGCGCGGCCTCTCGTTGTCGGGAATCTGAACGCCGTCGGGAACGTGGAGCTCGAAGGTGGGCGACGCGTCGTTCGACACGTACACCATGTGCGACCCATTGCGGTCCCTTCCCACGTCGAACTTGTTGGGTTCGATGTTGCCTACACCCTTGCCCGAAATCGTGAGCGAGTATCCGTCGGAGAAGGTCACCGTGTTTCCGCTCACCGTGTACGCGTTGGAGTCGGTGAGGACGAGGTAGCCGCCCTTGACGTCGCCCGCGCCCGCCTGCGGGTCCTCCGCGAGCGCGGCGCGTACGCTTGCAAGGGGAACGGTGCTGGTCGATAGCACGATGGCGACGACAGCGACGGCAAGTAGCCTAAGGAGTCGGCGAAGCTTCATGGTTGCCTCCGAATCAGGTCTGACGCAAAAACACTTAACCAGTATGCGCAAGCCCGGTCCCATGCAAACAGGTCGTGACGAACCTGTCAATGACACATCTGGCAACGCCCCCTCCCGCCCTCTTCACGGTTTCGGGGCGAGGGCGGGCGAGACGCGTAAGGGAGAGCATCGACGTCAAGACCGTGAGGTCGGTCCTAGGCCACGCAAACGCCATCATGACGCTCAACATCTACGCGAGCGCCGACGCGGATGCCAAGCGCGCTGCCGCCATGACGATCGACGAGGTCATGGGCAGGAGGCTTGCTCCGCAGGAGATGGGGAGCTTCGCATGAACGCACCTTTCCCTCTATCTCAGTCTTTGCTGTATAATCTATCACAAGATTCTTCAGCAAACTCTAGGAGGTGCGCCATGCCCGCCATCATGCCAGTCTCGACCCTGCGCAGCTACACCGAGGTCCTCGAGGACGTCCGCCCCGGGTCTCCGGTCTTCCTCACCAAGAACGGGCACGGCCGCTATGCCATCCTCGACATGGCCGACTACGACCGCCTGGTCGCGGAGCAGACCCTGTTCTCCGAGCTACAGCGCGGGCGCATGTCCGGCGAGTCCGAGGGGTGGGTTTCGGCCTCCGACGTGAGGGCGAGGTTCTCCGGGAGGTCGTCCGATGCCAGCTGAGGTGGTTTGGTCGCCCGTGGCGGTGGCTGACCTCGATGCCATCTGGGAGTGGATAGCCGTCGAGAACGGCGAGCCCGCCGCAGCCGAGAGGACCATCACTGCCATACTCGACCGCATGGACGGCGTCGCGGACTTCCCGCTTGCGACGACACCACTTGACTCGAGGTGCCGCATAAGGTCGAACTGGCGTTACGTGGAGGAGAGGGGCTACCTCGCCTTCATCCGCGTTGAAAGGGGCCGCGCGTACGTAGATCGCGTGCTCAGTGGAAAGAGCGACTACCTCCGCAAGCTGTTCGACTTGGAGGACGGAACGACCTTCTACGCATGACGCTTTGAAGACACGCAAGGCGCTGCGCAAGGCGGCGGGGCTCGACTGATGCGGTACCCGTACCGAAAGTCAGAGGACGACGAGCGGCCGAGGAACTTCACCATGGTCTGGGCGCCCGTCGTAAGGGCGATGGTCCAGTCTGGCGCCACGGGACGCGAGTGGGCCGTCCTCATGGCGCTCATGAGGTTCCAGGACAGGGACAGGCTGGGGCTCCTCCACATGGGCACGCACCAGATATCGGAGCTCACGGGACTCTCGGAGGAGTCGGTGAGACAGGCCCTCATAGGCCTCACGAGGCGCAGGTACCTCCTCAAAGACGGGCACGAGATGCCGATCCTCAGGATCATCGAGCGAGCCGCAAGGGACAGGCCGTCCACCTACGACCTGTGCGTCTCGCGTGAGGAGAGCATCGACTCGCTCAAGGTCGCCTCGCCAAAGGAGGCGGAGCAGCTGCGGCAGTCCGGCAAGGTCATACCGCGTGACGATGGCGTCACGCCGAGGGCCAAAAAGAGCCCGCCCACACGCGACGTGTGACGCCACCGTCACGCGGTCGGGAGGCGACGTGTGACCGGGGCGTCACATGTTCGCCTCTCCACGATTCGTTCCATGACAGGATGTCACCCACTGACGGGGACTCGTCACGCGCTGAGGGCGTCAGGGTGACGAAGTCCGACCCATTGCGTGGCGATTCGCCCCCATGGTGTGACGCCTCCGTCACGCATCAAGAATATGAATCTAAAACCCTATAGGGCCGGAGCCATGCTTTCCTATAATGCGTGGCCCTCGGCCGCATGATGCACGCAGCGCCTCGACAGCCTAAAGCGCCGCACATGGCTTAGCATCCTGCGTTCATCAAGTGTGCGGATGCCTCCTTACTATGCGGTAGTACTCGTACGAAGTGAGGCGAAACACGCCGAAGTACACGACCGCATACGCCAAGATGGTGGCTATGCAACACAGCAGGACAAACCAAACGTCACCAATGCCAAGCGCCGCGAGAATCTTGCCGGTCATGGGAAGCGCTGCCACCGAGTGGACTGCCGCCACGGCAAGAGGAGGGAGAAAGGCCAGCGGCGCCTGTCCGCGAATCGCACTCCAAACCTCTTGGTCCGTCATGCCCACCTGCTGCATGATGACATAGCTCCGCGCATCCTCGTGACTCTCGGAGATCTGCTTGTAGTAGAGGATCAGCCCCGAGGCCATCAGGAAGAGAGTGCTCAAAAAGAGACCGGCAAAGAAGTAGCCGCACAAGACAGACCGCAGCTGTGGATCGCCTGCACGCAAGGCAGTGGATCCGGCGCCAAGATACATGCACAGCGTGGTCGAGCTCATCACCAGCGTCATCGTGGAGAACACGCATACGGTGGCCAGCCCCGCCGCGTTGCGCCTCATGCGGTGAAGCATCCCGGACACCGTGAAGAAGTGGCGCGCCTGATAGTAGTACGCCTTGTTGGCGCGCAGTCGCTTGAGCAGCGCGATGCTGCCTGCGGAGAACAGGCAATATGTGGCCACCACAACAAGCAGCACGGCGGCGAGGAAGAGCGACAGGTGCTCAAGCGGGTGAGCCGTGAACGAGATGAGGTAGCCTCCCGTCAGGGCTAGGCAGCCAATGATGGCTGTAAGCCACCTCGTCTTGGGCTCACGGTCGCCCGCGCTGGTCCCACGCAGCAGCTCGACCGGCCTCGACAGGCTAGCCCGGGCAAGGTTGACGGCGAGGTTCAGAAACAGCATCACCGCGTAGACGAGGGACGTGTAGATGACTGCCTTGGATTGCACCTCAAAACCGATGGGGACGTCTACCTGCATGACCGTCCCAAAGAGCGCGACGAAGCCACGTGAAAGAGCGATGCCCAACAGGATGCCGCCGCCGATGATGATGCACGAGCAATACGCTGCCTCCCATCGAAGCAGCCTTCTGATATGGTGCCTGTCCATGCCGAGGATGCTGTAGAGCCCCAGCTCCCGTTGCCGCTGCTTCATCATGAAGCCGTTCGTGTAGAAGAAGATGAAGGTGGAAAACACCTCGTACGCAAGGATTACAACCGCAAGGAGGCCCAAAACGGACGAAGCGCCAGGAAGCTGGTTCAGACCCTCGTTCATGCCCAAAAACTGCATGTCGTAATGGAGAGCGACGACTACGGCGCAGGCAATCAGGTAGGGAAGGTAGAACCGGGCGTTCGTGCGCAGGGAATTGGCTGCGAGTCTGGGATAGAGGGTACGGCTACGCACCGGTGCCGTCCAGGTCGCGTTTGGTCATCGATGCGAGCGCTCGCGAAATGGCCCCGTAGAATTCCTCGCGACTATGCTCGCCTCGTCGAACCTGGTAGCGGAACCTACCGTCCTCAAGGAAAAGCACACGTCCTGCGTAGCTTGCCGCCTGCACGCTGTGCGTGACCATGAGGATGGTCTGTCCACGCGCATTCAGCCGCTCGAAGACCGAGAGCAGGCTTACCGAGGAACGAGAGTCCAGAGCGCCCGTTGGCTCGTCCGCAAGCAGGATCTCGGGCCCCGTGATGAGGGCGCGCGCCACGGCGACACGCTGCTTTTGCCCGCCAGAGAGCTCGTAGGGAAACTTGTCGACAAGCTGATCGATGCCGAGCGTCTTGACGAGTGGAAGCATCCGGCGCTCCATGTCGGCGTAGGGCGCGTTCGCGAGCACAAGCGGCAGGAAGATGTTGTCACGGACGCTAAGCGCGTCGAGCAGGTTGAAGTCTTGGAAGACGAAGCCAAGGTGCTCCCGACGAAAGATTGCCAGGTCGCGCTCACGGAGGCTCGCGAGGTCCGTGCCTCGCAAGAGCACCTGGCCTGACGTCGGCTTGTCGAGCGTGGCCAAGATGTTGAGGAGCGTCGTCTTGCCAGAACCGCTCTCACCCATGATGGCGACGAACTCGCCCTGTTCAACGGAACACGAGGCGTTGCGCAGCGCCTCCACGCCTAGGCCAGCCAATCGGGTCCTGTACACCTTACGGACGTTTCTCACTTCAAGCAGTGCCACATGCACCCTTTCGCGTTGAATTCTGTTTCTTCGAAAGCCCCGCTTTCGACATGCTCCGCGCAATCTATATATTCTATCCTGCCTCAAAGCACTTTGATTCGTCACGTATCAAGGATTGAGAATCTATAAACCCATAGGGGCCGAGAGCCACGCTTTCCTATAATGCGCGGCTCTCGGCCACATGATGCAGACCGTGCCTTGACAGCCGGAAACGCCGCAACCGATCTGGCAGTTGCGTGCCACA
>JAGAWD010000319.1 GCA_017941585.1 Olsenella sp.
ACCAGCTCCTCGTCGAGATGGACGGCTTCGAGGACACCTCGGCCGTCATCCTCATCGCGGCGACCAACCGCCCCGACATCCTCGACCCGGCGCTCCTGCGCCCGGGACGTTTCGACCGCCAGGTCACGGTGGACCGCCCCGACGTCAAGGGCCGCGAGAAGATCCTCTCCGTGCACTCCCAGAACAAGCCGCTTGCCGACGAGGTCAGCTTCGACAAGATCGCCAAGCTCACGCCGGGTTTCACTGGCGCGGACCTCTCCAACCTCATGAACGAGGCAGCCCTTCTCGCCGCGCGTCGCCGGCAGGAGCGCATCACTATGGCCGACGTCGAGGAGGCCATGGAGCGCGTCATCGCCGGGCCCGAGAAGAAGGGCCGCGTGATGACGGAGCGGGAGCGCGTCACCATCGCCTACCACGAGAGTGGCCATGCCCTCGTCGGGCACGTGCTCGAGCACAGCGACCCGGTCCACAAGATCTCGATCATCAGCCGCGGCCGCGCGCTCGGTTACACCCTGCAGCTGCCCGAGGAGGACCACTTCCTCGAGACGCGCGACGGCATGCTCGACCAGATCGCGGTGCTGCTGGCGGGACGCGCCGCCGAGGAGCTCTTCTGCGAGGACATCACGACGGGCGCCTCAAACGACCTCGAGCGAGCGACCAAGATCGCCCGCGAGATGGTCACGCGCTACGGCATGAGCGACGACCTCGGCGCGCAGGTGTTCGGCGAGGCGCAGCACGAGGTCTTCCTTGGGCGCGACTACGCGAACCACAGGGACCTCTCCGCCGAGACGTCAAAGCGCATCGACGACGAGGTCGAGCGCATCATGCGCGAGGCTCACGAGCGCGCCTGCACGGTGCTCTCCGATCGCCGCGGCCAGATGGAGACGATGGCGGGCGTGCTTCTCGCGAGGGAGACCGTTGAGGGCGACGTGGTGGATGCCCTGCTCGAGGATCGTTGGGCGGCGTACGTGGCCGAGCATCCCGAGGACGATCCCAACGCGACCGACGCCAACGCGACCGACGTCAACACTGACGCCAAGACTGGCGCCGCCGACGGCTCGGATTCCGACAACTCGTCCGCTGCCCCGGCCGACGATGCACCCGAGGTCGCCGAGACCCCCGCTCCAACTGACGAGGCGGCCGAAGCCAACGCGACTGCATCCACTGGGTCCGCTTTGGATGACGAGTCTGACGAGGCCGCGGAGCAGGGCGCCGATACGGCGGGAGAGTAGCCATGCCGTTCGAGAAGAGGGAGCTTTGGTGCGAGCGCACGCGCTCGACGGGAGACCGCGTCAGGCTCTATGGCGAGGTCTACCTGCCTCTTGGGTGCGAGGCGAAGGATGCCGCAGGATCGCCCGCCGCCGCGGCCGCGCCGTCGCCCTTACCCCTCCCGACGGTCATCCTCACGCATCCCTTTGCGGCCGATCACACATTCATGCGGCCCTATGCGGAGCTTCTCGCCGAGTGCGGGTTTGCCGCCTACGCCTTCGACTTCTTCGGCGGTGGTCTTGTGACCAAGTCTGACGGGACGCTCCTCGACATGTCCGTCGAGACCGAGGTCGCCGATCTCGAGGCAGTCATCGACCTTATGCGCGCCCAGCCCTTCTGCGACGCGGGTCGGCTCTTCCTCATGGGCGCGAGCCAGGGCGGCTTCGTGGCCTCCGTTACCGCCAACCGCCATCCAGAGCTCGCTCGTGCGCTCGTCCTGCTCTATCCGGCCTATGTTCTGCACGACGACGCGCTCGCCCTCTTCCCCGAGGGGACCGAGATTCCCGAGACCTATGAGATGATGGGCATCACCGTCGGCGCGCGCTACGGGCGTGACGCCCGCGCGCTCGACCCCTTCGACGAGATGGGCCGCTTCGGGGGCAACGTCCTCATCATGCATGGGGACGCCGACAAGATCGCCGCTCTCGCCTACTCCGAGCGCGCGGCCCGTACGTTCGCCCACGCCGAGCTCAAGGTCATGCCCGATGCGGGCCACTGCTTTCAAGACGACGCGCTTGTCCGCTCGGCCCAGCTCGCCAAGCGCTTCCTCGCGCGCGAGGCCGGCCTGCGCTGAGCATAAACGACCATCCTCTGTGGTTCGCACGTAGGCAGATAACGATGCCGCCAACACGGTCTCGGCCTTCCCGTGCGGGCCACGGCGCGCCCCGGGCATCTGGGTCGCCGCTAACGTTGCCATCTGTGCACAAATTGCCCATTTTGCCGTGCGTCCGCGTACAATGTGCACGTTGTGCGGTGCGAGGACAAGGTCAACGTCCGCTGCCGCGCGCTCGTGCCGTTGGTGCGCGCACCAACGGCACGCGCACCAACGGCACGAGGTTCAACGTCAGATGAAGACGCGGCGCATCTTGCGCGCGAGATAGGAGGGCCATGTCCATCAACGAGACGAGCTACGCGTTCGGCGCGGCAAAGTCGTCCATCCGCGAGATAGCCGCCTATGGCGCGGCGCGCAAGGCCGCGATAGGCGCGGAGAACGTGTTCGACTTCTCGCTCGGCAACCCGTCCATCCCCGCGCCCGACGCCGTGCGCGCCTCCATCGAGCGCTGCGCCCAGCTCCCTCCGAACGCGTTGCACAGCTACACGCCCGCGGCAGGCCTGCCCGAGACGCGCCAGGCGGTGGCGGACTCGCTCAATCGCCGATTCGACACGGCCTACGCACCCGAGGACCTTTACCTGACCTGCGGCGCAGCGGCGTCCATCTCCATCACGCTCCACGCCATCGTCAATCCCGGCGACGAGGTCATCGTGGTCGCGCCGTACTTCCCGGAGTACCGCGTCTGGATCGAGACGTCGGGTGCGACGTGCGTGGAGGTCATGGCCGATCCCAGCACCTTCCAGGTCGACACCGCGGCCGTCGCGGCCGCCGTCACGGGCAAGACCAAGGCGGTGCTGATCGACTCGCCCAACAATCCCGTGGGCGCGGTCTACTCCGCCGAGAACCTCGCGGACCTCGCGGCAGTGCTGCGCGAGCGCTCCGAGGCCATGGGCCAGGAGATCTACCTCATCTCCGACGAGCCGTACCGAGAGATCGTCTACGGGGCGGAGGTGCCCTGGGTGCCGTCCATCTACGACCGCACCATAGTGTGCTACTCGTACTCCAAGTCGCTCAGCCTGCCGGGCGAGCGCATAGGGTGGATTCTCGTGCCCGGCACGAACCCCGAGCATGACGAGCTGGTTCTCGCCGTTGCGGGCGCCGGCCGCAAGCTGGGGTTCGTGTGCGCGCCGGCGCTCTTCCAGCGTGTGCTGGCCGATTGCGTGGACGTGCCGACCAACGTGGAGGCCTATGCGAGAAACCGCGAGGCGCTCACGTCTGGCCTTTCCAAGCTGGGCTACGAGTATATAGAGCCCCAGGGCGCCTTCTACCTGTGGGTCAAGGCGCTCGAGCCCGACGCGCAGGCATTCTTCGAGAAGGCGAAGCTGCTCGAGCTTTTGCCCGTGCCCTCCGACAGCTTTGGCTGCCCCGGCTGGGTGCGCCTCGGCTACTGCGTGAGCCACGAGACGATCGTGGGCTCGATGCCTGCGTGGGAGCGACTTGCCAGCTACTACGTGTAGGGCATGCCGCCTGGCTGCGCGTCCATCGCGCGTTCGCGGCGCGTCGGCGGCGCATCCGCGCGTGGCCTCGGCGCCCGGCTTGGTTGCACGCTAATATCTTCTCGCAACTCCCATGCCCCGCATTGGTGGGAAAGCGTGCGCGAAACGACCCTTCATGTGACGCGGCCACGATCCGCTTGCATGAAACTCGCCTTCGTGCGACGCACTTTCGGGGTTGTGGGGAGAACAATCAAAATACCTTGCATCAAAGTCGGTGTCTTCCCAGTTGCCTAACAAGAATTATGCAGAACAAAAGTGAAACTAGTGGAATGGGCCCGTTTTTGCGTCGCACGAAGGCGAGTTTCATGCAAGGGCGAGGGTGCAGATGTCCCCCCTACGTCGCACGAAGGGGGTTCGCGCGATTTTTAGCGCGCGAAGGCGTCTCGATCGGCGCCTTGCGGCGTCGCGGGCGAGTCAGGCCGCCGGTCAGGCTATCATACAGGTGGCAAAACTGCCGTCGACACGCCGCCAGCCGAGGCGGCCTTTCGTAGAGGAGGAGAGCGTGCCTTCACGTTCCACCTGCAAGAATTGTGTGTTTCTCACAAAGCGCCCGGGGCTTCTCGTGACGAAGCTCGTGTGTGCGGCCCCCGCGAAGAACAATGCGGTCGTGCACGAGGACGACCCAGCCTGCCCGGAGTTCATGGGACAGTTCGCGCAGCCGGGGCTGGGCCTCTTCAAGTCGCTTGGCAAGGAGGGCGGCCGCGCATCCGGTCGTACGGCGCGCCAGGGGGCTGCCCGTGCCGGAAACCGCGTAGGCTACCGCACGGATGCGCGCGTTGACGCTGGAACCGCAGCCTCGTCGGGCGACCTTGACCTCGAGGCGCTCGAAGCCCGCGCAGCCGCCGCCGAGGCGAGGGCTCAGGCACTCGAAGCCCAGGCTGCCGCCGCAGAGGCGCGCGCCGCCCGTGCTCGCGCGCGACAGG
>JAGAWD010000320.1 GCA_017941585.1 Olsenella sp.
AAGGCGGTCGCGGCTAATCCCGAGCCCGAGGCTGCTTCCGAGGAGACCACCGAGGAGACCACCGAGGAGTAGGTCAGGCTTTACAAGCTCTCATAGCTTTGCCAAATCTGGCGGGGTCGCTAATGCGGCCCCGCCTTTGTGTTCGGCGCAATCTGCGCTACCCGGGGACGCTCGCGTCGATTTTCGCTAGGGAGAGCACGCTCGACCATGCTTTGCGCTGGGGCCCTGCCGGGCAGATTCCCCAGAAGTATCGAAGAGTCAAAAGTTTCAGAGCCCGCCTTCCGTTTAGTAAAACCGCGCTCCACCGCAGGCGGACGGGCGCTCTTCGAGTTGGGATGATATTTTGAAAGCGGGTGCTTGGCGGAGGGTGCTTGGCGGAGGCGAGATTCGCCCCCGTCCCAGCTGGAGGGAGACGCGGAAGCATGGCGATTAGGAATAGCTTGGACAACGTCGACCGGCGCTTTGTGCTCTCGTCCTTCAAGCGCCTGCTGGAGGCGGACAGCCCAGCAGGCTACTATCCCGACGTCCACGCCTGCCTTGCTCAGATCTTGGGCGAGCTGGGGTATGCGATGGAGGTTGACAACAAGGCGACGGCCTACGTGCGCATTCCCGGCGAGAGGAGCGACGGCGTTCGCTGCATCGCGGCGCACCTCGATACCGTGGGGCTCGTCGTCCGCGGGTTCAACGACAACGGTACGCTTCGCGTCCGCGGCATTGGCACGATTAGCTACAGCAGCATCGAGGGCGAGACCTGTCGTATTCACTGTCGTGACGGGCGCGTGGTCGAGGGCCAGGTAATCTGCGACAGACACTCGGTTCACGTCTTTGCGGACAGCCGCGACATCGCACGAAACGAGACCAACATGTCCGTCTCGATCATCTCGGACGTGAGGTGTCCTGATGACGCCCGTGCACTCGGCGTGGGCGCGGGCGCACTCGTCGCCATCGATCCCCATCCTCAGTTCTTCGACAACGGCTACATCGTAAGCCGCCACATAGACGACAAGGCGGCGGTCGCCGTGCTGCTCGACGTGCTGCGCATTCTCAAGGAGACGGGCTCCGTGCCGGCGCACGACACGCTGTTCGCCTTTCCGATGTGCGAGGAGATCGGCCACGGAGGCTCGTTCGTTCCCGAGGAGGTGCGCGAGTACGTTGCCCTCGACATAGCCCTCATCGGCCCCGACTACGAGGCGGACGAGCACCACGTGGGCGTCATCACGTCCGACTCTCACGGTCCCTATGACTGGGAGCTGACGAACCGCCTCATCCGCCTTGCCGCAGAGAACTGCGACAGAGGAAAGTGGAGCCAGCAGGTCACCTACCGCTACACTACCGACGCAAGCCACGCGTACCGCGCGTCGCACGACCTCAAGGCCAGCGCGTTCGGGATGGCCTGCATGAACACGCACGGCCGGGAGAGAAGCCACATAGACGCGCTCGTCCAGACCGAGCGGCTCGCCCTGGCGTACTTGCTGGAGGGATAGCGTCTGGAAGGCTCGCGTCCGCGAGGAGCCCGCGGGGCGCGAGGCTGTGGCGAGGAGACGGGCCGTGACGACTACGTGGGGCCGCGGCGGGGAGTCTTTCGCAACGGCTCTGCCGGTGACTCCGTTGCAGTACCATGTATCGCGCAGTTTGTGTGTGCTTGCATCCAAGCGAGGATAATGGGCAAGATACATTTCGTCACAATCATGCGTGCCAGACACGTGAGAAGAGAGGCGCTTGAGTTATGGCAAACAAGGACGTGAGGGGTCAGGTCGCGGAATTCATGCGCGGTCGTAACGGCGTGGACGAGCTATGCCTTGCGGTGCTGGAGATCGCCGTGCTGCTCGTGGTCATCAACTTCTTCGCGAACAACATCGTGCTGAGCATTCTTGCGCTCGCCCTTGTCGCGTACGGGGTGTTCCGCATCGTCTCCACCAACGTGAACCAGCGGCGCAGGGAGAGCATGGCCTTTGCCGAGAAGCTCGGTCCCGTGCGCCCCTGGATTTCCAACCCCGCGGCGGCGTTCAAGGACGCGCGCACGTACAAGCACGCCACCTGCCCGAACTGCCACCAGAAGGTGCGCGTTCCGAGGGGTAAGGGGCACATCAGGGTCAGCTGCCCGCGCTGCGAGCAGAAGTTCGATCTCAAGTCGTAGGCCTGTCCACTGGGCGGTTCGAAGGCCGGCTGACGTAGCGGTCAGTCGGCCTTCTGTGTTGGTTGGCGAGATTCGGAAAACGATGGAGCGTAGGCCTCCCTACCATGCGATGATTGGTTTTCCGGTTGGCGGAAGTTGGCATCCGAGTGGTGGAAGGAGGGGCTGCCCGTGTACAAGGTAGCTTTGGCCGGGGGCATCGCCTCCGGGAAGTCGACCGTTGCCCGCGAGCTCGAGCGGTTGGGGGCGCGGAGGATTGACCTCGACCAGGTCTCGCGCGACGTGCTTCGTCCGGGAAGCCCCTGCCTCGCCAGGATTGCGGAGGAGTTCGGAAAGGACGTCGTCGACGCCGGGACCGGGGAGCTCGACCGGGGCCTGCTCGCGAGGCGTGCCTTTGCGACGGGGGAGGCCGCGGCTCGTCTCGAGGCGCTGGAGCTGCCCTACATCACCGGCGAGCTCGAACGGATTCTGTCGACCATGAAGGCGACCGACTGCGGGGTCCCCTGCGTTGTGGTAGAGATTCCGCTGTTGGATAGGATGGAGGGTTCGCTTGGCATGGTCGACGAGGTCGTGTGCGTGACGTGTCCTCTTGAGAAGCGCCGGTGTCGTGCAATCGCGCGCGGGATGGATTCGGCGGACTTTGACGCTCGCGTCAGGCGGCAGCCCTCTGATGCGTACCTACGCGAGAAGAGCGACTGCGAGATTGCGAACGATGGGAGCCAGGACGACCTGATCGGGTCCGTTCGGGCATGGTGGAAGTCGCGCGAGGCGGCCGGATGGAAGAGGGGAGGCGCGCGTGGGTAGAGCCAGGTTCTTCAGGTGGTATCGCACCATTCCCATCATGCTTATGCTCGCCATGTGCCTTCTGACCGCCGGCGTCAGCCTGGCTCCTTCGGGCATAGTGAGGAGCCTTCTGTTTCCCGTGCATCATGCCGAGGTAATCAAGAGCGCCTCGGATCGATACGGTGTGGACGAGAACCTGATTTGCGCCGTCATCAAGTGCGAGTCAAACTGGGACTCCTCGGCGGTCTCGTCGGTGGGCGCCGTCGGCCTCATGCAGCTCATGCCGAGCACCTCGAGAGAGATCGAGCGGCTCGGCCTGGTAGACGGGAACGCGTATGATCCTGACAGGCTGACCGACCCAGTTACGAACATCGAGTATGGTACCGCGTATCTCTCCTACCTTCAGGACCACTTGAGCTCGCGCGACGAGGTGATAGCCGCCTACAACGCAGGGCTTGGGTCCGTCTCCCAATGGCTGCTCAACGGCAGTGACATCAAGAGTCACATCGAGTACGCGGAGACGGCCTCCTATCTCGTTCGCGTGAACGACGCGTACGAGCGGTACTCTCAGCTTTACCCACAGGGGATAGAGAACACGAGGTCTCCCTTTTCGGGCTAGCTCCTAAGCGAGGCCGCGATGTCGGCTATCTCGTCATCGTGCGAAATCTCGTACAGCACGCGGCCGCATACGGCTGCCACGGGGAAAATTCCTTCGTCGGCAGCGAGAACGGCGCACTTTGCCAAGGTCGCTTGGTCCTCCATGGTGCATCCCAGGGGAATGCCGGCGTTGCTCAGCACCACGCTGGCCTCGTCATCGGTGAGGCGTCTGGCACCGCTCTCGCTGTTGATCAAGTCGTCCAGCTCTTTCTCGGCGAGCTCGTAGACGTCCGTGCGCCAAGTTAGGGCGCGCTGGTAGCAGGCCGATGTCAGGTCTTCCCGGCCGAGCTTCCACTCGAGGTAGGCGAGGCGATAGTGGCACCAGGCCGCGTCATGTGGGGTGATGGCCTGGGAAAGTACCCTCTTGAGCAGCTCGATGGCCTCGACGAGCCTCGACTCGCTCTCAAGAATGTGCACCTTACGCAGGGCGGCATCGACGCAGGCGGGCGCTATGCGAAGCATCTCGTCGGCGTGCGCATGGGCCCTGTCCATCTTGCCCAGCCTTTCGTAGGCGATGGAGATGTGAGAGTTTGCCGCATAATAGGCATCCGGCACGAGACGCACCTCGCGCGCGTGATCATCGACGCGGAGGTTGAAGGAAATGCGCTCGGGAATGGAATTGAAGTAGCGGTAGATGCAGTGGTCGTCGTCGAGAAATGTTCCCATCTCGCGTAGGGGGTCGAGGACCTTCGAGAGAAGTGTGACGACCTGCTGTGGATCGTCCGCATCGAGGGTAGCGGAGTCCCTCATCGCCTGGTCGAGCGCGCTGCCGGTAACGAAGATCCTTGCCATCTGTCTCTTGTCGCTGGCATCGACCTCTCCGCTCAGAAGTGCCTGGATGACGCGGCTGCACGCCTCGGCAACCGTAATGTCCTCGGTCGAGTCGCGCGTCTCCACGAGGGTCCCGACCACCTGCGCCGTGGTGTCTTTCATTCTTACGACGATCTGGTTCCAGGTGGACACGCGCCCCGCGCTCTCGTTGATGGAGAAGTCGCTTACGATGCGCGCCCCCGACACCTTTGCAAGTGCGGGCGATACCGGGTCCCCCCGCAGCTCGAGGTCCCTGTGGCGGCCTGCAGGGGACACCTCCTCGTCCGTCAGTACCATGAAGGGAGTGACTGGCGCGAGCCAGCCACGCTCGTCGAGGGAGACGCGCAGGTGGTCGGTAGTGGAGAAGTCGGATCCCTCGAGGAATGGCCTGCGCGCCAGATCTATGAGGGAGTCGAGACTCTCCCTGGTGACGCTCAGGGAAAGCCTTGTGGGAGGGACTTCCCCCTGCATGCGCTCGCTGACGTTGACGATCGCGCGTGACACCTCTGGCGACACCGAGAGGGCGGTGCGTGCGTAGAGGACGGCAAGCCTGAGCGCGTAGTCGCGCGCTTCCGCCATCTCGTCCCCCTCGCGGCATGCGATTCTCAGGCATTGCGGGCGCGGCGTCTCGATCTCGAAGACGACGAGATGACTTGCCAGGTTGAGCCTGAAGTCGAAGACTACTCGAAACGGGGTCCTGACCGATTCCAGGGCCAGGCTTATTGCGCCTCGAACGGCCCATTCGGACTTGGCCGGAACCTCGCTCTTGTCGTATGCGAGGTTTGCGTACATCCCCGCGGACCCCACGGGAAACTCGAGGTCGACCAAGGAAGCGAGGCACGCGTGTACGATCTCGACAGCGCGGTCGTCGGCCGCCTCAAGCCTGGCCGCCTCTGGGGTGTCTCGGTTGAGGCTGAGCGCCGCCTCTGCGGCAAGCAGGGCGTCGTACTGCTCGTCAGTGAGGTCCCTCGTCGCGAGGGCAAGCCAGTAATGATCGTTTTTCCTCAGCAGACCGCCGCCCGCGGGCGGAATCTTGGCAAGTCGGTCGAGGTCCACCCGCCTCAGCATGGAGACGAGGTGGGTGTATTCCGGCTGGGATGCCTCCACGTGACCCTCGACGAAGTCCGTGAGCGTGGCGATCACATTGTCAGACCGAGAGATGGCCTTTGCCACCTGTCCGTCCCAAAAGGCACCTGGCCTGGCGAGTGGCTTGTGGGACTTGGATGCAAGGGTGGGTTCGTCAGATATGACAGGCTCCGTGGGCATGTCGGGCGATGAGGTCTGCACGGGGGGCGCTCCGGCAGAAGCGCCCGCGGGTACGGGTGGCTGTGGGCCGCTGCCGCTCCGCGAGCCCAGGGACGTCCGCCTCGACTCCGCGTTTTGCTTGATGCACAGCGCGCATCCAACGGCGCAGGCGACGGCCGCGACTGCACTCGTGGCCGTCGCGTCCCCGTGGCCCCAGGGGACGCTCAGCGCGAAGATGACCGATGCGCTAAGCGCGGCGGCGCCGAAGAGGGCTATGCCAATCGCATACTTTACCGTGCCCTGCGAGGGCCTGCCGCCATCTCCCACGTATGTCTCCTTTCGATCGAGACCACATACATAGATTCTATTCCCGGGAGCAGGCAAATAATGTCCGGATATGCGGGTACACTTGTCCTCGTACCAATTCGTCGTGGGGAGGAATGGTGGCAAAGACCGAGGAGCGCTCTTTCCTGAGCGAGGAGGGCGAGAGGATCGTCTACGAGCCGCTGGCGGGCACGCCCGAGGCCAAGGAGCGCTTTGGGGCGGAGCTCAAGCGCTTCGGCATGGAGCACGGCGACGAGCGGCTCGAGGTGGTCTCGCCGTTCGAGCCAGCCGGAGACCAGCCCCAGGCCATCGAGGCGCTCGCGGACGGCGTGCGCCAGGGCCTTCGCTACCAGACGCTTCTGGGTGTCACGGGCTCGGGCAAGACCTTCTCCATGGCCAAGACCATCGAGGCAGTGCAGCGCCCCACGCTCATCATGGAGCCCAACAAGACGCTTGCCGCCCAGGTGGCGAGCGAGATGAAGGAGATGTTCCCAAACAACGCCGTCGTCTACTTCGTCTCCTACTACGACTACTACCAGCCCGAGGCATACGTGCCCCAGACGGACACCTACATCGAGAAGGACGCCTCCATCAACGAGGAGGTGGAGAAGCTCCGCCACCAGGCAACGTCGAGCCTCCTCTCCCGTCGCGACGTCATAGTCGTGGCGTCCGTCTCGTGCATCTACGGCATCGGATCGCCGCAGGACTACGCGGGGCTTGCGCCTAACGTCGACAAGTCGGTCCCGATGGAGCGCGACGACCTCGTGCGCGAGCTCATCGGAATCCAGTACGACCGCAACGACTACGACCTGCAGCGCGGCATGTTCCGCGTTCGCGGGGACACCGTGGACGTGTTCCCGCCCTACGCGGAGAACCCCCTTCGCATCAGCTTCTTCGGCGACGAGGTCGAGCTCATCGCAGAGATCGATGCCGTCACGGGCGAGGTCGTCCGCGAGTTTGACGCGATCCCCATCTGGCCGGCGTCCCACTACGTGACGGAGCGGCCGAAGATCAACCACGCCATCAAGACCATCGAGGAGGAGCTCGAGGGCCGCGTCAAGGAGCTCAAGGACAACGACATGATTCTCGAGGCGCAGCGCCTCTCGCAGCGCACGGGATACGACGTGGAGATGCTCGAGACCATGGGCTACTGCTCGGGCATCGAGAACTACTCGCGTCACATGGACGGACGCAAGCCGGGCGAGCCGCCCTACACGCTGATTGACTACTTCCCAAGCGACATGCTCTGCATCATCGACGAGTCGCACGTCACTGTGCCGCAGATCCGTGGCATGTACGAGGGCGACCGCTCGCGCAAGGTGACGCTTGTCGACCACGGCTTCCGTCTACCGTCGGCCCTCGACAACCGGCCGCTTCGCTTTGACGAGTTCGAGCAGCGCATCGGCCAGTTCATCTACGTTTCGGCAACGCCGGGCGACTACGAGGAGTCCGTCGCGCAGCGGCAGGTGGAGCAGGTCATCCGCCCGACGGGCCTTCTCGACCCGAAGGTCGAGGTGCGTCCCGTGCGCGGCCAGATCGACGACCTCGTGGACGAGATCAAGGTCCGCACGGCCAAGGGTGAGCGCGTGCTCGTGACCACGCTCACCAAGCGCATGGCCGAGGACCTCACCGACCACCTGCTCGACGAGGGCGTGCGCGTGAACTACATGCACTCCGACACGGCGACTCTCGACCGCATCGACATCATCCGCGACCTGCGCCTCGGCAAGATTGACGTGCTCGTGGGCATCAACCTTCTGCGTGAGGGCCTCGACAGCCCCGAGGTCTCGCTCGTCGCGATACTCGACGCCGACAAGGAGGGGTTTCTCCGCAACCGCCGCTCGCTCATCCAGACGATGGGCCGTGCCGCGCGCAATGCTCAGGGCCAGGTCATCATGTACGCGGATACCATTACGGACTCCATGCGCGAGGCCATGGGGGAGACGGCTCGCCGCCGCTCGATCCAGGAGGCCTTCAACGAGGAGCATGGCATCGTGCCCAAGACCATCAAGAAGTCGATCACCGACGTTACGAGCTTCATCGCCGAGGCTGAGGAGACTCTCGGCACCAAGTCACGCGCGGACGGCGAGTTCTTCACCGATGCCGGGGCAGAGGGTGCAGGAGGTGCCGATCGGGAGCGGGAGCGAACCATCGAGTCGGTTGCGGCCGAGCTCTCCGCCCTGCCCAAGCAGGAGGTCGCGCAGGTGCTTGGCGCGCTCGAGGACGAGATGATCCAGGCCTCGGCCGACATGGACTTTGAGCGGGCGGCGCGCCTGCGAGACCAGATCGTGGAGCTCAGGAGCCATCTCGAGGGGACCTCTGCGGGAGACGTCATCGACCGGCTCAAGGCCGGCGCGCGCAAAGGCAGCGCTCACGCCACGCGCCGCCACTATCGCAGGAAGCACTAGGGCGCGAATTCGGTGCTTTCGAAGCATGCCTGCGGCTAAATGTCCGGGGCGAACGGCAGGTCGCCGAAAGGGCGCTCGCCCTCGGGTACACTAGGGTAAAGGTGGAAAGGGGTGCGCATGTCGAAAAAGGTAGTCGTGGCATGCGGGGTTGGCGTCGCCACCTCGCACATGGTAGCAAAGAAGATTGTCAAGCTACTGTCTGAGAACGGCATAGATGCCGAGGTCCAGGCTGTTTCCGAAAGCGAGCTCGCCGAGGCGCTCAAGGGGGCCGCGGCGTTCGTCCCCGTCGTAAGCATGGAAGAGAAGTTTGACGTGCCGACGATCGACGGCTCCGCGTTCCTCACGGGCGTCGAGCAGGAGGAGGCTTTGGCACAGCTGCTGGAGGCGCTCGGCTAGGCATTGGGCGCGTGTTCAACCCATGCCGCACGGCGCAGGCTGTCGCCATGGCTGCCATCGAAGCCATGGACATGCGCTCGCCCGCCCCTAGGGCCGGGCCGGTCTGCTAGCGTTGCAGCGACTCCACGAGCGCGCTCGCGATGCGCAGCCCGTCGGTGGCCGCGCTCATGATGCCGCCTGCGTATCCCGCGCCCTCACCGCAGGGCCAGAGGCCGCGCGTGCTCGTGGACTGGAGGTCTTCTCCGCGCCTGACGCGGACCGGCGAGCTGGAGCGCGTCTCCACGCCGGTGAGCACGGCGTCGGCGGTCGCAAAGCCGTGCAGCTGGCGGTCCATCTTGGGAATGGCGGCGCGCAGCGTCTGGACGACGTAGTCCGGAAGCGAATCGGAGACCTTGCCCCACGCGACCCCACGCGGGTACGTGGGACGCACGCCGCCGCCCGCGCTCGAGGGCGCGTCCTGCAAAAAGTCGGCCACGAGCTGTGCCGGCGCGACGTAGCCGCCACCGCCTGCCGCAAAGGCCGCCCTCTCGCAGCGCCGCTGGAGCTCCACGCCGGCTAGGACGTCGTCTCCGGGGAGGTCCGTGGGGAAGACGTTGGCGAGAAGTCCGGAGTTCGCGTTCGTTCCCGCCCGGTCGGAGAGGGACATGCCGTTGGTGACGACGCCCTCCGCCTCGCTCGCGGCTGCGACGACGTAGCCGCCGGGGCACATGCAGAAGGAGAACGCGCTGCGGTCGCCGCCGAGGTGGGCGACGAGCTTGTAGGGTGCGGCGCCCAGCGCCGGATGGCCCGCGGAGGGCCCGTAGAGCGCGCGGTCCACCATGGCCTGAAGGTGCTCGATGCGAACCCCCATGGCAAAGGTCTTGCGCTCGAGCTCCACCCTGCGGTCGCGGAGAAGCTCGAAGACGTCGCGCGCCGAATGCCCGCAGGCGATGACGACGTTGTCCGCCGCGACCTTCTCCTCTCGCTCCGCGCCGCCCTTCTCGTCGTGCGTGAGGAGGGTGACCGACGTGACCTTGCCCGCGCTGACGCCGATGTCGGTCATGCGGCAACGGAAGCGGACCTCGCCGCCGGCCTCCCGGATGCGCGCGCATATGTTTTCGACCACTGTTGGCAGGACGTCGCTGCCGACGTGGGGCTTGGCGTCCCAGAGGATGTCGCGGCCGGCGCCTGCCTCGACGAAGGTCTCGAGGATCTTGCGGTGGGCCACGCTCTTCGTTCCCGTGGCGAGCTTGCCGTCGGAGAAGGTTCCCGCGCCGCCGAGGCCGAACTGTATGTTGGACTCGGTGTCGAGCTCGCCCGTCTCGTTGAAGTGACTGATTGCCCGGGTGCGCCTTGCGGCGTCGTCGCCTCGCTCCACGAGCAGCGGCGAGAGGCCCGCCTCGGCGAGGGCGAGCGCGCAGAAGAGGCCCGCGCAACCCGCACCGACGACGACGGGTCGCCGGACTGGGGCAGACGTGGGGCACTCCGGCATGGCGTATGACTTGTCGCTCGCGATGCGCACGCCCTTGTCGTCGTGGCGGCGCGCCAGGCGTGCCATGACCTCGTGCTCGGCATTGGCATGCCCGCGCAGCGCGACGCGCACGGTATAGGTGAGGCGGATGTCGCCCTTCTTGCGGGCGTCGATGGAGCGCTTGCGTGGCTCGAGCGAGACGAGGTCGTCGGGCGGAACGTGCAGCCGGCGGATTGTGGCTTTCCTGAGCGCGCGCTCCTCGCTGGAGGCCGTGCCGTCCAGCTCGCGTAGTGGAACCCTGATGTTGGAGATGTCGAGCATGCTAGCTCCTGGCTTCCGTTGCGTCCGACGCCGCGCCTGACGCGCCCGCAGCGGCATTCGCCGCGGCGCGACCCGCGACCATCCCGCTCTTCCAGGCCCATGAGAGGTTGAAGCCGCCGCATGCGCCGTCGACGTCGAGTGCCTCGCCGCAGGCGAAGAGCCGCGGGCGGGCGGCGCACTCGAGCGTGCTTGTCGAGAACTGGGAGTTCCTGAGGCCGCCGCGGGTAACCTGCGCCGCCTCGCCGCCCATGACGCCCGTGACCCTGAGGGGGAGCGACTTGGCGAGGGTGATGAGCGCCGCGGAATCGCTTGCGGGCGCGTCGCGTTCGAGTCCGGACAGCTGCCAGCGCTCGCGCGCGAGACGCTCGATCGTGGCGGCGATTCTGGGGTCGAGCACGCCGTCGAGGCAGCCGTGCTCGAAGGAGCCGCGGGCAAAGGGGTCGACCAGCTGCTGCAGCTCTGAGGGCGCGAGGTCGCACGCGAGGTCGAGCTCGACCAGGTCGCCCTCGCGGGCCTCACGAGAGAGGTTGAAGACGACGATGCCAGAGAGGCCGAAGGTGCGGAAGAGCACCTCGCCGCGCTCGCTCCAGCAGGGGAACGTGCCGTGGCTGAGCTGGACGCGCGCCTGGGCGCGCCGTCCGTCGAGCTCGGCGAGGAAGGGCGCATCGCAGCCGACGGGACAGAGGACGCGCGAGAGGGGTGTGCTTTCGAGGCCGAGGGGCGTGAGCGCCTCGCAGGCGCCTCCGCCCGTCGCGACAATCACGGCGCGGGCGCGCACGCGCGACGCCGAGTCGTCGAAGGTCCTCTCGTAGGCAACCTCGAAGCCCGCGTCAGCAGGCGTCACCGAGGTGACCCGCCGCGCGGGCGCGAGCGTGACGTCCGTCCTGCGCGCACGCGCGAGCAGGACGTTTCGGACGGACGCGGCACTGCGCGAGACGGGGTAGAGGCGCGCGCCCTCGAGAGACCAGCGAAGGCCGCACTCCCTGAAGAAGTCGAGGATGTCCTTGAGGGGGTCGTCCCCGAAGACGTCCCCCACGAAGTTGGGGTCGTTGTAGGCGTCTGGCCCCAGCTCCACGTTGGAGAGGTTGCAGCGGCCGTTGCCCGTGGCGAGGATGCTACGCCCGCATTCGGGCGCAGCCTCGAGCACGAGCGTCCGCGCGCCACCTTCGGCGGCGACGATGGAGGCCGCGAGGCCAGCGGCCCCGCCGCCGACCACGACGACGTCGTAGGAGTCGTCGACCGCGACTGCGGCTGCGTCGCGCATGAGGGCCGCGAGCGCCTGCGCCCGCGAGGGGCGCCTGTCCTTGGCCCGGCACCTGGGCCGGGAGCCGTTGTGACCCATGCTCTTCTCGCCCGGCCCTTCGCTAGCCCTCTACCGTCTTGACCGCGTTGGGGATGAGGCCCTCGGGAAGGTTCTCCTCGAAGGTTCCCTCGTCGCAGCTTGCGGCGACCTTGGGGTCGATGGGGATGCGGCCGAGGTCGGCCACGCCGAACTCGTCGACGATCTCGGAGAGGTGGCTGGGGCCGAAGGGCTCGAGGCGCCTGCCGCAGTCGGGGCACTCCATGTAGCTCATGTTCTCGACCACGCCGAGCACGGGAACGTCCATCATGGCGGCCATCTTGACGGCCTTGCCGACGATGACCTGCACGAGGTCCTGCGGGGAGCTGACGATAACGACGCCCTCGATGGGCAGGCTCTGGAACACCGTGAGGGCGACGTCGCCCGTTCCCGGGGGCATGTCGACGAGCAGGTAGTCGATGTCGCCCCAGAGGGTGTCCTCGTAGAACTGCTTGAGGGCGCCCATGAGCATGGGGCCGCGCCAGAGGACGGGGTCGTTCTCGTTCTCGAGGATGAGGTTGGTGCTCATGATCTTGACGCCGCCCTTGGACTCGGCCGGGATGATCATGTCGCTCTGCCCAAAGACGTGCTGGCCTGAGAGGCCGAACATCTTGGGGATGGAGGGGCCGGTGATGTCGGCGTCTAGGATGGCGACCTTGTGGCCCTTGCGCGTGAGCTCCGTGGCGAGGATGCCCGTCACGAGGGACTTGCCCACGCCGCCCTTGCCGGAGATGACACCCACCACGTGCTTGATGGACGACTGGGCGTTTGTCTGGTACTGCTCGGGGCCCTCGTGCTTGGGGCGGTTGCCGAAGACCTGCTCCACGTCGTTGCGGACGGCCTCCTCGTCAAACTCTGCCATGCTGTTCCCTTCTGGCTCTGCCGCGAGCCCGCGTGGTGCGCGCTTGGCCCGCGTGTGACGCGTGCGTGGTCCGAGCGCGCCAGCGGTCCTGCGGCCTCTCGAATGTTTCGATGCCCTTCGATTCTACCCAAAGCAGCATCGTCTGTTCGTATCGGCTGTGATGGGGTGCGGGCACATGGGCGAAACGCCCGTCACGCGCTCGGTGTCGTTTTGGTATCCGGGCCGAGAGGCCGCCAAGGGATTCAAAAAGCCCTCCGATTCTGCAGAGCGTTTTTTCGCGACTTTGCCCTGACGACAATCGCGTGTCGCGCCCCTTGCCCTCACTTTCGAGAGACGAAATAGGGCTCCT
>JAGAWD010000321.1 GCA_017941585.1 Olsenella sp.
TGTCTGGGCGACGTGCTCGTGCCTGAAAGCGAGGTTCCGGAGGAGTTCTTCGTTCCCGAGGAGCAGCTTTCCCGGTGGGAGTACCTGAAGGGCGCGAAGCGAGAGAAGCGCGTGAACAAGAAGACGGGCTTCGAGTACATGTACTCCGAGGGGTCCATGGCGTACCCCGACCTGACCGAGAACCCGTCGAGGACGATTCTGACGGGGGAGGGCGGAACGAGCCCGTCCCGCTTCAAGCACATCATCCGCTGCGAGGACGGCCGCATGAGGCGCCTGGTTCCGGACGAGCTCGACCAGCTGCAGTGCTTCCCGAAGGGCTGGACCGATACGGGCATGACCGATGGGCATAGGGCCTTCTGCATGGGAAACGCCCTCGTGACGGGCATTCCGTACCGCATCGGCCGGGAGATTGCCAAGGAGCTGGAGTAGGGCCGGCTGCCACGGAGCCCGGCCTTCTCGCCGGATCTTCGAACGCGAGCGCGCCTCCCGCGTCTAGCCTGGCTTGGTGACGACGCGGGAGGTGCCTTATGTCTGAGAGGCGAAACTCAGTCGTGAACGACCTGCGGTAATTGTCAGGGTGGAGGATGGCTCCAGTTTGGTGATGGAACTTGAGGTGTGGAGTGAGGCTATCAAGCTAACCCTCTCCTTTCCCTATGTCTTTGGGACAACCACCGTGTGGCGTGGTATGTCCCAATCCGTTTGAGATTGACATTCGGCAGTGAAGGGTTTCTACCGTCCATAACAGTGATGGGTGGCGAAAGGTTGGTAGGACGCTTCTTAATAGGTCTCGAATCAAGCAATTGCATCCATGGGGAGACCGGCGCGCAGATTTCAAGAGCGCCGAGCTTCTTCGAAATGTCGTTCATCGTACTGTGACGGCTGGTTCATCAATGCCACTCTTCATCTGGTTCGTTACCCGCTGCAGTAGTAAAGAGCTCAAAGGGCGAGACAAGGTCTTTGGAAAAAGACCTGTACGTATTGCCGCGCAGGATACCAAATGAACTCCTGCGAGAAGCTTTCCAGCACCAAAAAGCTTTACGAACCTTGCGTGATTGTCGGCAACGCAATCTAAAGTTCAACTTTTCATTTGGACTAATTTATGTCAACCTATTTCTTTACCGGGTTTCGCCAGCGGTGACAGTCGGGCAGCGATGTCGAAGACTGGGCATGCTGACGCGCGGCCCCTGTACAATGGGGCCGTGACGGCCGGCGAGCGTCGGGTGGAATCGGGCTAGCCGAGCCTGCTCTCGTAGCGCTTCCCGTCGCGCAGCATGGCGTACATCACGTTGATGCGGCGGCGGGCAAGCGCGACGACGGCGGAGTAGTGGCACCTCCCTTCGGACCTCTTCCGGTCGTAGTACGCCCTCGACTCCTCGCAGAAGTCGACGGAGCGCGCGGCGGAGAGGACGAGCGCCCTCTTGAGGCGCCTGTTCCCCGCCCTCGGCCTCGTCACGGAGTTGAGCGATCGGCCGGACTGCCTCACGCGCGGCGCGAGGCCGGCGTAGGCGGCCAGCTTGGCCGCGCTCGCGAAGGCGCCGACGTCCGGCACCTCGGACACGAAGGTGGCGGCGGTGACCCTGCCGACGCCGGGCATCGAGAGCAGCGCCTGCGCGTCGGGGATCCTGCCGAGCAGCTCGTCCACGCGGGCCCCGACCGCCTCCCTGGCGTCCAGTGCGGACCTCAGCGAGGCCGCCTCGATCCTCAGCAGCTCGTCGTAGAAGGGCGACGAGGTGGTCGCGACGCCCTGCGACCCGACGGCGTCGAGGGCGGATCCGACGAACGCCAGGCCCCTGGCTCCGCACCTCGGCTGCCCGCGCGCCCATCCCTCGACCTCGCCCCTGCCGGCAGCGGAGAGGCCGCCCGCGCCGCCGAACCGCGCGAGCATGGCCAGCGGGAGCCTCTGCTTGACGCGTTGCCCCGCGTAGACGGCCCCGAGCGCGGGGCAGGTGGCGAGCGGCAGCTCGTGGATCCTCGAGGCGGCCCTGCGCACGTCGTCTGTGAGCTCGCGGTCGTAGGACATGAGCGACGCCAGCTCCTCGACGTCCGCGCGCCTCTCGGGCACCGGCCGCACGAGCGAGGGTATGCGCGCCGCGAGGTCGGCGATCACGAACGAGTCGTGGGCGTCGCTCTTCAGCTCCCCGCCGTAGAGCTCGATGCCCTTGGCCATCGCCCTGGGCGTGATGAAGCCCACCCCGAGGCCCATGTCGCGCGCCACCGCGAGCAGCAGCGACGAGAGGTCCCCGGGCTGGTCGACGACGACGGCCGCGTCGCCGAGCGCGTAAGGCTCGATTGCCTCCCGGATGTCGGGCTCGGTCTGCTCGACGCCCCTGCTGGCGACCACCTCCCCGGTGCGCGCGTCGATGGCCGTCATGTGGTGGGAGTACCTTCCGACGTCGAACCCGAGCACGACGCCGCGAGCAGCTTCCATCGCTGCCCCCTCTCTCTTCCGTGGGAGGCCGGAGGCGTCGCTGGCGCCCGCGCGGCAGGACTTTATGGGACGGGCTCAGGGGCCCAAGTCAGCAACCTATCGGCCATCAGGGGCGCCAGCGGGCCCGGCGGCATGACACAAATGAACCATTCGAGGTAGTCCGGTGCGGCCATACCGGGCCCGCCGACAGCCGGCGCCACGGCCGCTCCCGATCACGGATGCCGTGGTGTGTTCATCATATGCAGCTCCGACAAATAAAGTCCAGTCAAGATGCGAAGCTGTATTCATGGTCATTAAGTTCCCTGTCAATGCGCAAGATGAGTTGTTTTAAATGCTTTATCATGTTGGTCAAATGTTGAGCGTAGGAATGGACGATGAACGATGGACTCCAACGGTAATCTTACTGCAGTAGAGCTGTTTGCAGGGGCAGGAGGCCTTCTGCTTGGTACCTCGCTCGCCGGGTTTCAGCACTTGGCTGCCGTTGAGTGGGAGCATAACTGCTGTGATACCCTAAGACTTAATAAAGCTAAGGGCTATCCCCTGATTGATGAAGATATGCGTATCATTGAGGGTGATGTGCGAGATGTGGATTGGTCATTCCTCCCGCATGATATTGATTTGCTTGCTGGTGGACCCCCGTGTCAACCTTTTTCTCTTGGTGGTCTCGCGCGTGCCGAGGCGGATAGGCGTGATATGTTCCCGGCATACACCGGCGTTCTCGCTCAGCTAA
>JAGAWD010000322.1 GCA_017941585.1 Olsenella sp.
CTGGCTTAAGTAGCACCTCGTCAGGCTGCGCCGCGGCTCCCGCCGAGCAGAACGAGCTCATCGCATTAGCAAGCCTCCATTCATGCCATGCAGCGCAGGCGTCCCAAGCCGATAGACAGTCCGGCGATCGGTCCGGCAAGCGGCAATCGGGTGGATGACTCCGACGACGCATTCGGTAAATGACTCCGACAACGCATTCGATAACGTTGATATAATGATGGTGTCACAATAGACGAGACGACCGAAGGGAGCCGCCATCATGTCCGTCATGTCTGTCACACAGAGCAAAGGGCGCTCCCAAGGGGGCTTCACCCTCATGGAGATGCTCGTCGTTGTCGCCATCATTGCCGTACTCGTGGCAATCGCCATTCCCGTGCTCAATGCACAGCTTGAAAAATCGAGAGAAACCTACGATGTCTATACTATGCGTCAGGCCGCGTCGCTCGCTGTCAAATACTATTACGAGGGCGTAAAGGACAAGCCCAGCGCAGAGGCCGCGAAATTGCTATGGAATAATAGTGGCGATCCAAACCAGTGTAATGCGTACGGCGTATATAATCCGACAACGGGAGAGTTTGAAGATAAAGGGTCACAAGGACCTACAAAAGCCTATGGCAAAGGTACCAAGCAATCAACCAGCTCAACGTACACATACGGTGATCGCGAAATCTACAAGACGGGTGAGGATTACACAAATGCGGTTGTGCTAGTTTCCATCTATCCCATGGGAAATAACAAACATATTGATGTCTATTGGAAAAATAAAAAGGGAAAGTATATCGGCGGAGATGACGGCCCCAATAATCCGAAATACAGCATCCGGATCGACCTGAATTAAACTGTCGCAAACACATCACAGATCTGAGTAGTCGGCCAATAGCGTCAAACGTCATCGGACCATTAGCCTGGGAAGCGGATAGTCGCCGAGGAGGCGCCCGTCGGCGGGGACATCGCCGAGGAAGAGTCACGCTACAAAGGAGAGCATGACCACCCGCACAGCGGGTGATCTGCTCTTAGGGTATAGCCCTAAGGGTCCCAGGCCAGGGACTCAAGTCCCTGGCCCTCACTTCGTTCAGGCCCAATAGCCCCCTGACTCGTGGCAGGCCGGTAAAACCGGCTCCGCCCGGCTACCTTGCGAACTGGTCCTCGTACTCCTTGACGCCAGGCCTGTCCCGGGCGATGTCGGCCCTCTCCCGCTCGCGTGTGTACTTCGCGATCGTGGCCTCGCCCGGCCCGACGGTCGACACGTAGCAGCCCTCCGCCCAGAACCTCCTGTTGCCGAACTCGTGCTTGAGGTTCGCGTGCCGGTCGAACATGAGGAGAGAGCTCTTCCCCTTCAGGTACCCCATAAAACCGGACACGCCCGGCTTCGGGGGCATGCCCGCAAGCATGTGCACGTGGTCGGGGCATAAGGTGCCCCTCGATGGTCTCGACGCCCTTCCACCGGCACAGCTGCCTGAGGATCTCCCCCAGGTCCTTACGGTATTGGTTGTACATCACCTTCCGCCTATACTTTGCGCGAACACGATGTGGTACCTGCACAGCCATTTCGTGCGCGAGAGGCTGTTGGCCTTCTGGGCCATGGCCATCACCTTCCCCTCGGGGCTGGCGACATGAACAATCACCATGCTAGAGGGGAGGGTGTCCTGTTGCATGGCACTTTTTGTCCCCCACCCGCGCAGCGGGTGGTTCTTTGTGCCGCGCTTCGCGCGGCACAGGCTAAAGCCTTGAAAAAGAGGCAGGCGCGAAACGCGTCTGCCTCGAATTCTCTGGAGCCAGCTATCAGACTTGAACTGATGACCCCCGCTTTACGAGAGCGGTGCTCTACCAACTGAGCTAAGCTGGCGCTCATGTGGCTGCTTGCGCAGCGGATAAATACTATACGAAATGAGCCCCGCATTTCAAGTGTAAGTTCCCAATTTGCGAAAGTCGTTCACTCGCCCGAAAACCCCGGGCTCATAGGGCGTCCCACAGGACGGCCCATAGGGCACGACGGCCCCGACGGAAACGACGTCGGGCTATCACGGCAAGGGGAATCTCTACAGCAGGTGAAGGATGCCGCGAACCAGGCGCTCGAAGTCGTCGGCATAGCTTGCGGCCTCGGCAAGGACGGCCTCGTGGGTTACGGACGACTCCCCCGACTCGTTCGTCGCAAGAGTGAGCCCCAGCACGTTCATGCCAAGCGCACGAGCCATGATGACCTCGTTCGCCACGGACATGCCAACGTAGGAGACGCCCAAGGTCCTGAGCATCGCGGCCTCCGCGCGTGTCTCGAAGGAGGGGCCGAGCATACCCGCGAATATTCCCTCCTCCACGGCAATGCCCAAGTCGTCCGCGACGCCGCGGGCAAGCGTCCTGAGATAGGGCGTATAGGCATCGGTCATGTCGACGAAGGGGCTGTCGACGTCGTTGATCTCATCCCACTCGGCGAGCGGGTTGCGGCCCGTGAAGTTGATCTGGTCGGTCAGAATCCCCAAGCCCTTGTGCGCGTTGCCCGAGATGTAGCCCGTTGCGCACGAGAAGATGATGTCCCTGCATCCAAGCTCGTGCGCATGCCGCACGAGGGACGTTACCTCCGGCGCGCCGTAGCCCTGATAGAGATGGACGCGCCCGGGATAGACCACCACGGGCACCCCGTCGATCGTCCCCACCGTTGCCTCGAACCTATGGCCGGCGACGGGCCTCGCCTCGCGGGGGAAGTCGTCGATGCTGTGATAGTCGATGCGCCGAACGGGCTTGACGAGGGACGCCAGGCGCCCAAGCCCTGATCCCAGCACGATGGCGACAGGATGCTCGACGGAAGGCTTGCACTTCTCCACCATGTCCTCGGTAACCACGCAGATCTCCTCTTCCTCGAGAAGGCGAGCAAACACGCCCTCGCCCTCTGTTAGCGTTGCCGTGTATGTTCCATCGTAAATGAGACCGACGCCGCACGAGGGACTTTTTGCCTTGAGAACCGCGAGCGGTGCAGCGGACGCCCTCGCCTTCGCGAGAGAGATGGCCGCCCCGCGCTCGAAGTCGCTCGTGACGTCGCGCCCGTCCCTCAGCCAGACGCGACCCGCGCGCTGTTCCGCGGGCGGGCGCGGAGAGGGCAGTCCGGCTGCAGTCTCCGGGCACACCCCCACGACATCGACCTTCTCGCAGAGCTCCTGCACCGCCGCCGATGGCTTTGCCCTCCCGTCGTAGCGACAGGCGGTACCCCGCAGACACTCGCTCACGATGACGCGCATGGCATTCCCCCCATGAGACAAAGGGGGCGAGACCCGATGGCCCCGCCCCCAAATGCGACGAAAAGACGCGCGCCCGACCGCGCGGGCGCCTATGTGCGTATCCTACGCAGTCAGCGTGGAGAGGTTGATGGTCGCGTTGGAGAGCAGGCCGTTCACGAAGTTGGTCCACTCGGTGGAGACTGCGGACTGCTTCGTCGAGTAGTCCTGGTAGGCCACGTAGTAGGCGGCCTGCGCAGCCTCGTAGGTCGCGGCGTCGTTGGAGACGGTGAAGCTGGCGAGGGCCGTGGCGTAGGGGCCGTCAGCAGACTTCCACGTGTTGTTGGCGCTGTCCCACTCGTCGCCGGCAAGCTTGATGATGTACTGCGCGTACTCGGCGGTCGGCGTCTGCTTCTGGTCGTCGGCGGGCGTCGTGGGGGCGGTGGGAGCCTCGCCGGCATCGCTCGAGACGACGTCGTCGCGGAGCTTCTTCATCATTGCAGACTGCTTGATGAGCTTTTTCGCGGTATCGGCATCCATGCCATAGCTCGAGGCAATGCTCTCGATGTCATCGGAGCCAATCATCTCCTTGGCATAGGCGGTGACCTCGTCATCGGTGACGGCAAGGCCGCGCTTCTCGGCCTCCTTCTCTATGATCGCGCTGCGCGCGACGGAAAGGGCGCCGTCCGCGGAGGGAACGTTGTACGTGCCGTCCTCGTTCTTCGCCGAATCGAGCGAGGAGGAGCTGGTGATGACGTCGCGGATGCTGATGGTGTTGGTCGCACCAGCATAGGTGTAGGTCGCCATGGCGCTGTTGAGCTCAGACTCGCTCACCTTCGTCTTGCCTACGAGACCTCCGCCGGAAGCGCCGCCCAAGAGGAACTTGCCGATAAGGATGCCCACAACGGCACAGGCGACGGCGATGCCAGCCCAGACGGGGGTGGAGAGCCCGCCACCCGCGACCTTGGGCATAGCGACGCTCTTTCCGGAATCATTTTTGGGAGTTTCCTCCATGCTTTACCTCCTATGATGGCCGCATATGCGACCAAAGCCTCAGTACAAAACGTAAACATCCTACTACAAACCAGACGGCTGGGCTCAGGGGGCAACCCCCACCACGACAACCGTCTATTGCTGAACGCGAGCTAAGGTGGGAGTGGGAGAGCTGCGCTTACTCCCCGGCAGCAGCAACGATCTCGGAAGAGTATGCCTTGATATAGCCCACTCCGTTCTCCGCATCGAAGGCTACGCGGGCAACGAGAGCTTCGCGCGTAACCGGCGATATGTTGCCCCCACAGAACTCGAGCAGCGCTGCGAGCATGTCCCTGTACTCCGGATCTCCGTGGTAGCACTGGATGGCCTCGTCGAGCAGGGGCCACACCCTGTCGGAGGCATCCTCGCCCGTAGAGCCAAAGCGCGCGAGAAACCTGAAGGCGGAAAGGCGCACGGCGGCGGAGGTGTCGTCGAAGAGCGACGTCTCGGCACCATCGAAGGCACCGGCGACACTTGACGCGTCGACCGACGCCATCGCGGTCAGCACGTCGAGAATCTCCCAGCGGGTCTGCGCCTCTGGGCGGTCGAGGGCATCGATCAAGTCGTCGGCATACTCGAGGAGCCTGTCGGGGTTCGTCTCGGCAACGGCCGCAAGAAGACGGGCGGCCTCCTGACGCTGGCGACGGTTCGAGCTGGCGAGCTGGTCGAGCATGGCCGCAAGCGCCGACTCCTCCATGTTGTTCTCATCAGACATGCAAAAACTTCCTTTCTGGGTCCAGTGATCTGGTACCGCTACTCGCAAAAGCCGTCGACCATGACGGTTCCGCTTCTGGGATCCTGGTGAACGTCGATAAACCCAAGCTGCGAGGCCTCGCGCAGCAGCATGGAGAAGGAGCGGTAGCCATAGCTCCTCTCGCTGAACTGCGGGCGCTTGCGCTTCATGGTGTCCTTGAGCCGCGACGCCAGGATGGAGGAGTCGCTCTCGCCCTGCAGCGCGTCGATCGTCTCGAAGAGAAGCTGGTAGCAGGAATGCTTCTCCTTCGGCACCTTGGCGGTGTAGTCGGGTACGCCACCCGCGCTCACGATGTCCTCGTAGAAGAGGAACTCGTCGCACACCTCGGCGAGAAGGGGGCTCGTCGCCTGCTTCATTCCCACACCGATGACGGTCTTGCCGCACTCCTTGAGCTTGGCGACGAGCGGCGAGAAGTCGGAGTCGCCGGAAAGGATGGCGAAGGTGTCGATATGCTCCTTGGTGAGGGCCATCTCCATGGCGTCCACCGTAAGGCGTATGTCGGCGGAGTTCTTGCCCGTGTAGGCTCGGTCGGGTATCTCGATCAGCTCGATGCCGAGCTCGTGGAGGGGCGTGATGGCGTCGTCGAAGCGCTGCCAGTCGCAGTATGCGCGCTTCGCCGCGATACGGCCCTTGTCGACAAGGCGCTCGAGGATGCGCTTGACGTCAGGGCGAGGACCAGCCTCCTGGTGGCCGTTTCTCTTTCTCTTCCCCGTTCCCAGCGCGAGGTTCTCGTAGTCGATGAGAACCGCGAGGGAACTCTGGGTGGAGTCACTCATGCTATTCCTTTCGTGCTACTTGCCTGCGACACCGCCGGGTCCGTCGCCGGAGACGCCGGGACCGTCGCTTTCGGCATCGTCCTGCACGCTGATGACCTCCGGCTCGGGGGTGCCGTCTCTGCGGGCGCGCCGAACGGCCTCGGCATTCGCGCTGCCGGCACGACGCACCTGGTCCTTGTTTACCCTAAAGAAGGTGTCGTGAGCCTTCCACGGGCCCACACTCTCGCCAAAATCCATCTTGAGGGTCGCGATGGCACCGGCCATGCCGCCCACGGGAATGCCCGCAAGCATGAGCCAGCCCGTCGCCGTGACCAGGGCGGAGACGACGATGCCGACGCCGACGACCTTGAGGTTCGCGATCCAGTACTCGCGCCTCGTGACGCACTGCTTGGCGAGCTCGCCGCCGATCTTGGCACCGATGACTATTCCGAACAGCAGAAGCAGAATGGCGACGATCGCCATCGAGAAGGCGGCCAAGCTAGTCCTCCTCGCCGTGGTGATGGTGGTGATGGTGGTGGTGCGCCTCGGCAGCGGGCTCTACGAGAGACCAGTCGAGGCCGGCGGCGACGCCCGACGCCTCGTCCTCGTAGAGCAGCGTGATCGCCTGTCCGCCCAGGTCGGCGCCGCCGATCTGGCAGAGCACGTCGTAGAGGTTGAAGGCCGTCTCCGCACCCGGCAGCACGAGGTCGTGGTCCTCGGCGTGGCGCAGCGCCAGCGCCAGGTCCTTGCGAAGAAGCTCGGAGCGAAAGCTCGCCCTGTAGTCTCCCGCGACGGACTTCGGGGCAAGGCGCTCCATGGCGACCGAGGCGCCCATCCCGTCGCAGATGACGTCGACCACCTGGTCGAGGTCGAGCCCCGACTGCGCGGCGAGCGCGAGCGCGTCGGCATAGCCCACGATGCACGAGGCAAAGGAGACCTGGTTGCAGAGCTTTGCCACCTGGCCCTGGCCCGCACGCCCAAAGTAGTAGATCTTGTCGGAGAAGCACTCGAGCAGCGGGCGAAGCGGAGCCGTCGCCTGCTCGTCGGCACCGACCATGAGCGTGAGCGTACCGGCCTCGGCCCCCTCCTGACCACCCGTTACCGGACAGTCGAAGGCATGCTTGTCCATGACCTCGGCCGCGTCGTGCAGCTCGCGCGCGAGCTCGGGAGAACTCGTCGTGAGGTCGACCATCCAGGCGCCGCGCCTGCACGCCGCAAGCACGCCGTCCTTGCCGAGATAGACATCCTCCACGTCGCTTGGATTGCCGACCATGGTGAAGACGACGTCGGCGTTCCTTGCGGCATCGGCCGGCGTGTCGGCCCAGGCCGCTCCCCTATCGAGCAGACCGAGCGCCTTCTCCTTCGTGCGCGTGTGGACGGTGAGCGCAAAGCCGGCATCGAGAATGTGGCCGCAGATGGGCGCACCCATGATTCCAGTACCGATAAACGCGACGTTGTGAATGCGTGTGACAGCCATGTCTTGCAGAGCTCCCTCTAGTATTCGCTCGTATGTTCGCCGGCGCCGGGTCCATTGCCGGCGGGTGCCGGCGCCAGCCCGGCAGAGTCGTTCCGTCTGCCGGCACCGCCGGCGACGTGCCCTAGCCGCGCTTGACCTTGCGGGCGATGCGGTCGGTGAGGGAGATCTTCTCCCGGCGGTCGGTCCCCCAGAAGACGAGAGCGACCATGCCGGGACCCACGTGCGAGCCGAGGATGGGAGAGACGCTGCTGCGGATGATCGCCACGTCCTCGCAGCCCTTCTCCTTGCGAACCTCCCTCTCGAGCCAGTCCGCGTCCTTCTCGGCGTCCGAGGAGACGATGGCCAAAGGCAGCGAGGCGTCGTGCGCGTAGTTCTCGCGGAAGTCCTGCATGATGGCACGCAGGGCCTTCTTGCGGCCGCGGCACATGCCGCGCAGGGTGAGCGCGCCGTTGAGGTCGTAGGAGAGCTCAGGCTTGATGTCGAGCTTGCCGCCGACCGTCGCCGCCGCGGGTGGGATGCGGCCGCCCGCCGCGAGCGCGTCGAAGCTGTCGAGCGTGAAGTAGCCGTGGATGAAGTTGCGCGCGTCAGAGGCCCAGTCGTAGAGCTCGCGCGCCGTGAGCCCATTTGCCGCGAGGCGCACGACCTCTATAGCGAGAAGCTCGCCGGCGGCGGAGTCAACCTTGTTGTCGAGCACGTAGATCTCGAAGTCAGGGTACTTCTCGCGCACCATCTCGGCGGCCTGGCGGGCGGAATTGATCGAGGACGAGAGGCCCTCCGTCAGCCCCATGTAGATCGTGGGCAGGCCCTCTTCGGCAGCCCTCTCGAAGTACTCGAGGTAGCGGCCGGGGGTCACCGAGGCCGTCGTGTAGTGGACGTCAGGGTTCTTCCGCATGGTCTCGTAGAACTGGTGCGGGTCCTCGGTCTCCCACATGTCGTCCACCTTCTCGCCCTCGGGCGTGACGTAGGTGAACGGTATGACCTCGACGCCGAGCTGGCGCGCCACGCCGGGCGCGTAGTCGGCCGTCGAGTCAACGATGATCTTGACGTTGCGCTTCTGATGATAGGCGCGGCCGGCGCTCGTGACGCCGGCCGGAACCTGGGACTCATCAGTTGCAGGGGTCTTCTCACCCATGTACTGCCTCTTGTCTCTACATCCCATCCTCGTTCTCGAGTTTGGGCTTGATGATTCCGTATCCACCATTATGACGATGGTAGATGACGTTTACGAGACCAGTCGTGGCATTCTCGAAAACATAGAAATCGTGGCCGATGAGATCGGTCTGCACGAGCGCCTCCTCCTCGGTCATGGGAACGAGCTCGATGAACTTCTCGCGCACGAGGGCGTCGTCGTCATCGCCGTTGATCAGGTCTGCGAGATCGGTGACCTTCTCGCCCGGAATCCTCACGCTCTCACGCTGGGAGTGGTGCTTGTGGTCGATAACGCGCGTCTTGTACTTGCGCAGCTGGCGCGTGACCTTGTCTGCCGCGGTGTCGATCGCCGTGTACATGTCGGTGTCGGACGCCTCGACGCGCACCACGTTGTCACGTACGTAGACGGTGACCTCCGCGGTCTTGCGATCGGGGTTGGAGCGGTTCTTGTCGACGCGCAGAACAACATCGCAGGACATGGGCTTGATGTCGAACACCTTGAGCGAATCGCCGATCTTCTCGTTCACCCGGTCGCGCATGGCGTCGGTCACCGAGACCTTACGCCCAGAGATCTTGATGTCTACCATTGGTACCTCCTCGAATCGCGTTTTTTCTCCATTTGGAGCTGTGCGCGCCCTTCTCATACCCATTAGGCTCCAACTTCTTCTTTCCCTTTCGATGAACGGTTAATGGTTGATAGGCGAGAAGAGCAATCAAATCGTGCGAAGGACGGCGGTTGCGCCTACGCGGGCGCAGCCGAAGCATTTGCGCCAGCCGTCGAAATACCTCCCGAGGTCTGTGCGGTCGCGGCGGCCGCGGCCGATTGCGGAACGTTCTTTATCTGGGAGTTGGCGGAGAGGGCCGGCATGCCACCCACCCAGCGAGACCGAATGACGTCGGCGCGGCCATCCGACTGGATGCTCACCAGGGCGTCGCGCACCTCGGATTGCAGCTTCGTGTTGGCGTCGGCAACGGCCACCCCCTCAGACGTCGGTGCGTCCAACGTACCGACAAAGTGGACGCCCGCGGACATGCACGCGAGGTAGGCCCCCGGGTACGCGTCGCACAGGACGTAGTCGATCGAACCGGAGGAAAGTGCGACGAAGGCGTCATTCAGGTTGTCGAAGGTCTTCTCCGTCATCGCCAGCGACGTGGCGGCGAGGGCCTTCTGGGAGACGGAACCATCCTGCAGGCCAACGGACTTGGAGGCGAGGTCCTCGACATTGGCGACGCCCATGTCGCCCCTGTGGAAAAAGGCGGTCGCGGCCTCGGCATAGGAACCGACGACCTTGCCAGAGGAGCCACTCTCCTCCGCCGAGACGTCCATCACGACGTCACACTCGGACCCGAGGGACTTGCCCACGTTGGTGACGGGAACGAACCTCACCTTGAGACCCAGCTCGTCGGCGAGGGCAGACGCGACATCGACGTCGTAGCCGAGGACTGAGTCGTCCACCTCAATGCACATTGGCACCACCGCGCGGTTCGTGCGCAGCCCGACCGTGAGATAGCCTGCCTGAACGAGGGAAGATGACTCCACCTTTGGCGAGAGGGCGGCCGTCTGGGCCGACCTTGCCTCCTCGACGCTACGCTGCTGGGCGACGTTGGGAACGTTGCACCCCGACAGAGCCAGCACCAGCGTGGTCGCGGCGACTGCGCGCATCGCCTTGGCGGCGCCACGTATACTCATACACTCAACCCCTACGTTCGCTTCCGTACAATAACGCTCTAGCGCGCCCTTCCGAGTGCGCCCTGCAAGATGCGCGCCTTGCCGGCTGACACCCTGACCAGATGCGCGCCTTATCCAGCTGACCTGGTATTTGCCCCCACACTCGCGCACGGGAGCGTTCGCTTCGGGGCTACGCGGCCCCCCACTACTTGCCCTCTCGCCCGCGAGGCCGGATGCCTCTTGCGTGGAACGGGCGGTGCGACTTACTTCTAGGACGAGCCATGCTCGCTTGGGCGCGCACGCCCAAACTTACGTGGATCCTTTTGGCCTCGTCTGCCATGGACTTGGGGAACAACTCCTAAACCAGTTAGCAGTGGGACCCCGCAACCACAGACCTGGATAAGACTCATCTGAAGTATACCAAGACGAAGCGCGGACGGCGGCTCGCATCCCCTTGCGGTAGCCTCACGGCGCGCGACGCGGCGGACGGGTGGCTGCAGCGTGCGGCAGGCAGAGCGGCGGACGTCGGCCTCACCAGACGCGCGCGAGGGCACAGGCGCTCACCTCCCTGGCCCCGCGATCGAGCAGCGCCCGCGCACACGCCCTGATGCTCGAGCCGGTGGTAATGACGTCGTCGACGAGAAGAATGCCGAGGCCAGCCACGTCGCCCAGCACCTCGACGGTTCCCGCGAGGTTCGTCTGGCGCTCCTCCTTTCCGAGCTCGCGCTGATCGCGCGCCGGATGCCGGGCGAGCACATCGGCAAACGGCACCCCAACCTCGTGCGAAAGGCGGTGCGCCACAAGCTCCATGTGGTCGAAGCCCCTGCGCGCGTAGGCCTTGGCCGTCGCGGGGACGAAGCAGAGAAGGTCGGTCTGAGCGGGGTCGATGCGCGCGGCGCCGTCCGGCGCGGGCCATGCGGACGCCTCGTCGAGCGCGGTCGCCATGGCGGCGGCGATAACGGGGGCGAGGCGAAGCTCGTGCTCGTCCTTGTAGCAGGTGACCATGCGGGCGGGCGTCCCGCGGAAGGAGAGGGCGGCGACGGTCGCGCGCGTCTCCCAGTCGCCCCCGCATTCGGTGCATGTGAGCCATCCGAAGGGCGCGCCGCAACACGGGCAGGCCCAACGCTGCTCGATCCACGGGAGCTCGGCGCGACAGTCGTCGCAAACGAGCTCACCCGGCAGGTCGCACGAGACGCAGCGCGTGGGATAGAGCAGTTCGAGCGCACCGTCCGCGAAGACGCGCAGGGCTTCGTGCGCGACGCGAAGGAATGTCCGTCCATCGGCAGATGCGCGCCCTCCGGTAGGCGCGCGCCCGCCAGGACCTTGCAAGCCAGAATTTTGCACATGACCTCCCTTGCGCTTGTGCGCGAGGGATCGTCAGGTTGTTTCTGCAGCATAGCACCACACGGAGTTTCGTGTCCAAGGAGGAGCAAGGGGCATCTCGCAAATCGGGCGGTATGGCACAGGCGCGACCATCGCCATCACGCAAATCGGACGGTATGGCACAGGCGCGACCACCGCCATCTCGCAAATCGGGCGGTATGGCACAGGCACGACCACCGCCATCACGCAAATCGGGCGGTATGGCAGAAACGGGGCCTCCCATCACGCAAATC
>JAGAWD010000323.1 GCA_017941585.1 Olsenella sp.
CGCGCCGGCACCCGCGCCTGCGCCGGCACCCGCGCCGGCACCCGCGCCCGCGCCGGCACCGGAGCCTGCGCACGTCCAGGAATCTGAGCCGGCGCCGTCCCAGCCAGCAGCGACGCAAAGGGAGGCGGCTGCGTCTTCTGGGAAATCCGTCACCGCGGCCGATGCGCCCGCGGAGGCGAAGGACATCCTGAAGATGCTCTCCGACGTGTTCGGCGGGGAAGTGACCATGAACGTCGAGCGCAAGGGGTAGGCGCTCGAGTAGAGCCGCATCCGGCATCGTTCGCGCGAGAGAAAGCTATGATTTCGCGTTGTTGGCGGCATGAACGTGTGACGCGCGCGCTCAAGAGCCGTATGATTGAAGGGTTGGGCGGGAGCGCGCGTGCCGACCGTGGTGCGTCCGTCTCGTTCGACGAAGAATTCCGACTCCCGATAGGAGCATTCGCATGAACATGCAGCAGATGATGAAGCAGGCCCAGAAGATGCAGAAGCAGCTTGCCGAGGCCCAGGACAAGTTGAGTGACATCGAAGTCTCCGCCTCCGCTGGTGGCGGCATGGTCAAGGTCGTCGGTACGGCCGACATGCACCTGTCTTCCATCACCATCGATCCCGAGGCACTCGACCCCGAAGACGCCGACATTCTCCAAGACACCATTCTCGCGGCTGTGAACGAGTGCCTCTCGAGCGCTCAGGAGGCCGCAAACCAGCAGCTTGGCGCTGTGACCGGTGGGCTGAACATGCCGGGGCTGTTCTAGGTCGCGCAATCCGGTATGAGTGGGTTTCAGGACGGAAGGGCGCTACAGCGCCTGCTAGACGAATTGGGGAGGCTGCCGGGCATTGGTCCGAAGTCCGCCCAACGCATAGCCTATCATCTGCTCGAGGCCGATGCCGAGGACGCGCGTCGGCTCGCCGACGCGATACTCGAGGTCAAGCAGCAGGTGCACTTCTGTCCTATCTGCTTCAACTATGCGACGCGCGAGCATTGCGACGTGTGCGACGACTCCTCACGCGACACCCACTCCATCTGTGTAGTCTCCGAGCCGCGCGACGTGTCGGCCATCGAGCGAACCGGCTCCTATCACGGGCTCTATCACGTACTGGGGGGCGTCATATCGCCCATGGACAAGATCGGTCCGGAGCAGCTGCATGTGAAGGAGCTGCTCGGCCGACTTGCCGACGACTCGGTGGGCGAGGTCATTCTCGCCACGAATCCTGATGTGGAGGGGGAGACAACCGCAACGTACCTGTCGCGCGTTATCCGGCCTCTGGGAATTGAGGTCACGAGGCTCGCGAGTGGGTTGCCCGTCGGGGGTGATCTCGAGTACGCTGACGAAGTTACGCTCGGCCGCGCCATCGAGGCGCGTCGGGCGCTGTAGCATAAATGTACCACCTGCCAGACGAGGAGGTCTGACATGAGCCAGAACACGAGAGGTGAGGGAGGCGTCCCCAGGCACGCGCGCCATGCCGAAGCGGGTGCGGGCGGATCGCGAGCTCCCAAGCGGGCGACGGGCGCACGGCCTGGCACGCACTTTGCCGGGGCGACGACCTCTCACTACCAGAACTACGAGCGGGCTACCACGTATGACTTCGATGGCATGAGCGAGCAGGAGGCCCCACGCCCCGTTCTCGACCCCGCTGCGACGGGCTCCTTTACGCGCCTCGACGTTGGTGCGGGCGCAACAATCGAGACGAGAAGCAACGTGAGCCAGATTTCTCCCGACTCTACGGCGTCGTGGTCACGTCAGGGGCATGGTGCCGAGAATCGCTTGCGCGGGAAGAATCGTCCGCAAGTAAAGAGCCGTTCCACCAAGGTGAAAGGTGACGGTAAGTTGTTCGCGATCGTGGCCGTCGCCGCGGCGCTTGTGATTGCGGTGGCTCTCGTCGTGGCGAACGGCTTCCTAAAGCCAGGGGGGCAGGAGTCGACTGGCGGGCAGGTCGAGCGGACGCAGGTGGATGCTGGCCAGTCCATCACGTACCGCAACATCAGCTACAAGCTCGAGCGCCAACAGTCCGGCAAGTTCGCCCTGGTCGGATATTCCTCCGGGGCCACCAACGGCA
>JAGAWD010000030.1 GCA_017941585.1 Olsenella sp.
AGGAGACGATACGCAGCCGCGAAACGGGTGATACCCGAATGGCGTGAGCACTGATACGCAGACCGCGTAATGGGCGGTACTCACGCCGCGTAATATTCAGGGAGGCTGCTGTTCCAGGTGATGTCCGCGTGCCACGAGGGGCAGAGCATGGTAATCACCACCAACATAGAGTTCGCGAAGTGGGGCACCGTCCTCGCGGACGAGAAGCTGGCGTCCGCCCTGGTCGACAGGATCGCGCATCACGGGAGGCTGGTCGAGTTCGGAGGTGAGAGCAGAAGGGTCAGCGACTCCCTCATGCTGGGCAACGGCAAGGAGCGTTAGGCGTGTCGGGCCGTGTCCCCCTGGCAATTACCGAAACTTTTTCGTGGGAACACCCGAAAGATCTAGATGGTAAAAAGCGAAAGACTGACTTGACAAAACACAGCCGCCACGGTCAACGTCCGTCTCGCCGCGATACGCGCTTTCGCCGCCTACGCGAGCTTCGCCGAGCCGGCGTCTTCGAGCGGGCCAGGGGGGGTGAGGGTCATGTAGTTCTCATAGCCGCCGTCGAAGACGGTGGGCTACCTCAGTCCAGAGACAGTCGGGGCCATAGTCGACGAGGCACGCAGCAGCCTGCGCGACCTTGCCATGCTGTCGCTCATGTACGACTTCGGCGCGAGGGTGAGCGAGATGTGCGGAGCGCTCGGCAAGGACCTGAGCACGCGAAGGCCGACTACGATGCGGCTCGTCGGCAAGGGACCTCAAGGCGCGCGTCGTCCCGATATGCGAGCAGGTGGCCGGGATCTGCGCCGTCTACGTCGACGTGGCAGGCGTCTGGCCGGACGACCTGCTCTTCAAAAACCGGCTGGGCAATCTGATGGGGCGTACCGGTGTGGCCTGCGTCCTCTCGGAGCACGCCACGGCAGCCCACCAGAGGCTACCTGACCTCGTGCCGGAGAAGGTTCGCCCCGCACATGCTGCGGCACTCAAAGGCGATGCACCTCCTCGAGAGCGGCGTGAACCTCGTGTACATCAGGGACTTCCTCGGCCACTCCTCGGTCATGACCACCGAGGTGTACGCGAGGGCAAGCACCAAGGCGAAGCGGGAGGCCATCGAGAGGGCGGCAAAGAACGTGATAAAGGAATCTGTGTACAACGAGGAGAGGAGGTCGACCTCATCGACTGGCTGAAGGGAATCATGTGGCCCAGGCATTATGCGAAGTTGTGGGGAGGGAGTTCCCAGCTAGGAGATGGTGCCGTTCGCCCAACTTTGCATAATGTGGAACTTGGCATTTGACAGGAAATGTGAAGCTTCACATTTCCTGTCGATAATCGATTCCATGAATGGCGGCGCCACTCATGCGCTGACGCCGCTCACACATCGACTGCTTAACCGAGCGCCTGAATGCAGAGAACGCAGTGGCCACCGTGGCAGCTACCCTTATCACTAGCCATATCCCGTACCTTGACATCCGCAACAATCGTCTGAATCTTGGGCTTCTCGTACTTCATAGTGACTAATTCTCCTTTCTCAACCTTACGGGCATCTTCAGCCCGTGTGTACGCTAGCTAGCATGCGACGGAAACATTTCCGATATGTCTTTATGTTCAACGTAGTATTGATACCTTTTCTTAGCAAGCTCACAGAAATGGGCATCAATGTGCTCCAGGTCACCGAATATGAACTCCATCATCGCTGGGCAGATGTCGCAAAAGTCGTAAGCCTCGCATCTCAAGCAAGGGTAACTCTCAGATGCTTTCATTATCGGATATTGGGAGAAGCCTCTCCATACTTCGGCAAAATTCTCGTGCGTCAAACGTGTCCCCGCATGCCTGAACGACATGCATGGGCACATGCGTCCGTTGTAGTCAATAGAACAACTAGCACGACCGAGTTTACAGCGGAAGAGGGGTCGCTCTTTCAATAGTTCAACAAACTCCGTCTCAGCATCAACTTCGTGATGTGCGACCTTTCCAGCCTGACGTGCTTTTTCAAATTCGTAGCTCAGGTTCTGTTCCGCGGTAACAGCATAGTCTTGAACACGCTCGTCTCTATCTACCGTTGGAAAAACCTCGAACCCTGTTCTAAACGGAACTCCAAGCCGATCAGCAATTGCCTCCATCTCCGGGAGTTCGTCGTAGTATAGGTTAAGAACAGGAGCTTTCAGTGAGACGCGGATACCCGCTTCAATGAGACGGGCAATGTTGTTAAGAGCCTTTCCGAATGCCCCGCGTGCTCCAGTCACCTTGGCATAGGTCTCCTCACATGATCCGTATAGCGATATGTCAACGAGCAGTGGAGGATACTCCTTAAAGGTATCCATCACCTTGTCGTCAATCAAGATGCCATTTGTATACACCTCGATGATGAACCCCTTACGCTTGGCGTAGAGGTAGATATCCAGAAAGTCTTTTC
Organism: Olsenella sp.; assembly: GCA_017941585.1. GTDB lineage: Bacteria > Actinomycetota > Coriobacteriia > Coriobacteriales > Atopobiaceae > Olsenella_J. The sequence continues at coordinate 2,396 of JAGAWD010000030.1, forward strand.
GAGTAAAAACGTCTCCCCCAGTAAAAGTGAGGAAAAGAACCTCGTTTTCATACAGGATGTCGATAATATCGATGATCTCTTTATATGAGAGCTCCTCCGATGTATGATGATCATGGAGGTAACAATGCACGCAGTTAAGATTGCAACGGGGAGTTATCTCGAAGATGACCGAGTACAGTTGGTGACATGCTTCCCATTGGGAGCGCTTGTCGGTGGCGAAGTCCAATATGTCGGTCTTAGATCTTTCGAGGAATACGTTGTCCATTCAGATTACCTCACTGATGAATCCATGCGCTTTTAAATCGATTAGGTATTCGTTTGTGTCTTGGCGGAGGATGCTAGCGGGGACATCATCCTCTATAGCCGACTGCAGCAGGCTGACAAGATCTTCGAGGCTGTTCTTTCCGTCGATATTCCGCCAAAGGAAGGCGCCTATTTCGTTAATCTCATACAAGGCGCATTTGTCACCCGAGTAATTGTCGGCTATATCGATAAGAAAAAACGAACCATGTATAGGCCGCAAAACAACCCCATCATTTCGTATTAGGCTAGCAGGGGACATCGGTAATCCTTCCCATACCTAGTACCTGAGCGCGTATGCGCATAGAATTCTTTTTATTATGCGTACGATAAAGTCAGGTCAAGCTAGAGTACACTTGACCATCATAATCAGCGATTACGTTACATTTTTGCAGTAAGGCTTATAGACATCGGTCACATACAACGATACATCCTTGCAATCTGGGCATTCAACAGCTAACTTGTTCACCTCCTTTATACATAACCGTCAAACATCTCTCATTAGTAGATTTACCAAATGTGATTATACACATTCAAGCCACCCTGAAAGTCTGCAGAAACGCAAGTCCCGATAGAGCTTGATGCAACCCAGTATTTCACAATCACCGAAACGCATCCTATGCTCACAAAAGCACGCCGCGCTGGGTGTTGGACCAGCGGCCGGGGTTTCCCAATCTGTTACCGAGGGTCGGAGAGACTGGCCGCGGACAGATTAGCGCCAGGCATAGCAGGGAGGAGAGGTGGACACCGTCGGAGAAATCGCACTCGTGGCTGGCGAGGCGCGAGCGCAGCCCCATCGAAAGGATACTCAAGAACGGTGCCTCGTACCGCGAAATCGCACGCAAGCTGGGAAGGGTATTGTCGACGGTGGCCGGCGAAGCATCGAGACGCCACTTTCTCCACGGCGCCGAAGGTCCGTCACAGGGAGCTCGGGACCGAGGAGAGGCTCGCAGCCTGGCCCCGCTGCCGCGACAGCCGTGGGAGGCGCAGGGACTACGGATGCTCAAGGAGGGCGCACGTGTTCCACGGTGCGAGGGTGGCACAGCAAGTCGCCAACGCAGAGGCCTCGTAGAGCAGACGAAGCATCGACGAGACGGAGGAGTCAGGACCACGAGACCCTCCGCGATACGCTCTGACCTCGTGCGAGCTCTCTCCAGAGCAGGTATCGACGTCCGGAAGCGAGAGGCCGGCGCCTCTCGTCCCACAGCCTGTCGGCGGATGGACTCCGACTACGACAAGACGGCCAACATGGAACCGAGGCGTAAGGTGGCCCACGAGCCGCGCAAGAGAAAGCGGGCCAGGGGTCTTCAAGTCGGTCAAGCCAGGAGACTTCCCAGGCTCCCGCGCCGAGTACTATAAGGAAATTGACGCGTTCGGCAAGACGGTGAGCGTTTACAAACTGACCTACGATCCGCAGGGGAACCTGGTTCACAGGAAGGACAAGATGTAATGGGCAGACTGGAATTCTTCAAGCCGATGCTTCACCCCGGATCGGGAGGATGGGCGTCACGCGAAATTGCACAGGAAGGTGAAGTCGCCGTTTCCGAAAGCGATCTGGCCGAGATGCTGCGTGCAACCATTGACGGGCTTCTCACGCCCAACGAGCTACGCGATTGGGCGAACCTCGTCCTGTTCAACGACGCTTTCGATTTTGATGGCGAGCGTCTGAGGGACACACTCGACCGCATCGAAGAATCGGACGAACCGGGACGCGAGCTCAGCATATCAGACCTGTTGGATATGCTGAAAGCTTTAGGACAGAGCTAGTGCCTGAACAATCCGGAGGCGCCTGAAGCCTCCGGATTGTCGGCCAAAGACCGGCAGGACAGACTGTGAGCACGACAGTGCCGCATGCTGGGCGGCATACTCAAGCGTCCCAGAGAAGAGATGGATTGCCAGGACGTCCGCTAGAGTCCGCCACACGCACATGCCAGACGCCGAATCGACCTCCGGCCCAGCATCGCGTCCACTAGACTCTTGATGCGATGGGATAAACGCCCAACAGCCAAACGATCAAAAGATCGTACACCGCAGCCAAGGTTAGGAGCCTTCATGTCCAACGACGAAGCCGAGAAAAGCATCGCAGTCCCAGAAACCGAGAACGGCGCCATCTCCGACGATGCCGAAAGCGGCACCATCGCTCCCAAAACCGAAAGCGGCGTCACAGCTGCCGAGGCGATGCGCAGCGTCACCGTCCCCAACCTCTCCGACCTCCCCGCCATTCCCGAGAGTGCGCTCGACCTCACAGACTCGATCAAGATCCCGCTCTCCAAGCTCACCTCGCTCGGCGTCGCCTTCGCGTCGCTTCCCGACGCCTTCAGGACGGTCACCCAGACGGTCACGTCCGCAAACGGGGAGATACTCTACCGCGCCATGGACGCCAAGGGCAACATCCTGAGCCCATCCCAGCTCTATGCGTTCAAGGACGGATCGGGGCTTCTCGGCTCGATCAAACAGGCAGGCGGGGACCTCGCGCAGGCGCGCTTCGAGCCCGTGACCTCCGTTGCGAAGAAGGTCACCACCTCCATCCCCTACGACCCCACCACGCTCGTCGCCGCGGCCGCGCTCATGCAGATCAACGCCAAGCTCGACGACATCAAGGAGCTGCAGCAGAAGATGTTCGAGTACGCCAAGCTGCAGGAGCGGGCCACCCTCCTCGCGGGCTTCGCCGTGCTCGACGAGGTGCGCGAGAGCTACCGCTTCAACAGTGACAACCAGACGTACCTCGCCTCGCGCCACAACAGCGTCGCCGACGTCCGCAAGGACGCCGAGAGGGCCATCGTCCTGCAGCGCACGCAGCTCGCCGAGGAGCTCCACGAGCTCGGCCTGATCCACCTCTCGACGGAGTCCAAGCGCAGGGTCGTCACCTCGCTCGGGCTCCTGCGCGACTACCAGCTCGCGGCCTACCTCTACGCGTACTCCACGCTGATGGACGTCATGCTCGTCGGCAACTTCGAGCACGACTACCTCGAGTCGGTCCACCAGAATTTGGAGAAGCACGCGCTGGAGTACCGCGAGCTCTACACCAAGCTGCTCGACCGCGTGGAGCAGGACGCGAACAGCTCGGTCGCGGTCCACGTCGCAAAGGGTCTCTCCGCGTTCGGCAGCGGCGTCGGCAGGCTCATCGCCTCGACGCCCGTCGGCGACGCGACCCCGATCGACGAGGCCGTCATGGGCGGTGCGAAGATGCTCGACGGCATGGCCGACGGCGTCGGCGAGAATTACGTCAAGGCGCTCTCGACCTTCAAGCCTGGCTTCGAGCACACCTTCGCTGAGTGCGTCCAGGATATCGACCGCCTGCACAACAGGCCGCTCGCTGTTGTGATGGGAGGCGAGTCCATCTACGTGCTCCCCGCGGGCGGCGGCGACGTGGCGTAGGGAGTCGCACCCCAGCTCGGCGCAACACGGCACCGTTAGATTCGCCTCAACGATTGTCGCAACAGTTGCTGAATGCAAAACTGAGCCACCGCAGAAGCAAGGTTTGATGCCGTTCCCGTGTAATGTTTTCACATAGCCCATTTTGCATGTTAGATTAACAGGCAGCGGACCCGCCATGCCTCTCTCTCAGTTTCATCTGGGATGACGCAAACTTTGGCGGGTGTTTTTTGTTTTTGGAGTCATATGGAATATGAAAAGCCTTGGTTATCCTACGAGGCGCAAGCCGACAAGCTTGAGGAGCGCGGTCTCATTTTTGATAGGAACGACCTCGTCTCTCACCTCGCTGACGTCGGATACTATCGCCTAAGTGGATACTGGTACATATTTAGGCGAGACTCAGACGCAGAGGAAGAGGCCTTTGTCGAAGGTACAAGCTTCGACAAAATCTGGGATCTCTATACCTTCGACCGTCAGCTGAGGCTTGTCGTACTCGATGCGGTCGAGCGCGTAGAGGTCTATACGCGCACGCAACTTGCGTATCATCTTGCAAAGCAAACTGGACCGTTTGGTTACCTTGACTTCGCCAAGCTCACTAATATGGATCAGCACGAGTATGGGCGCTTCATGTCCAGATGCTTCAAAGAATATGACCGCTCAAAAACACAATTCATCGCGCACTTCAAGGAAAAATATGGAGACTCGCACAGCCTTCCTCCCTACTGGACGCTCGTCAACATTATGGACTTTGGAATGATGCTCACGTTGTTCCGCGGCTCCCCAGACGACGTCAAGCAAAGCATTGCAGACGAGGTGGGTGTTCCGGCGACGGTCTTCGAGTCATGGCTGCTCGTCTTGAACACCATACGCAATGTGTGTGCTCACCATGATCGCCTCTGGAACAGGCGCCTGGGCAATCGAGTAAAGATTCCACGCGGACGCAAGTTCCCCGAATGGCATCATCCGTACGAGGTTGGCAACAGCACCACCTTCACCCTGCTCACCATTCTTGGATACCTTCTCGATTACATCGCTCCGAATTCATCGTGGCACGACAAGATCATCCATTGAATAGTAGCCCGCTTTGGTACCGCCAGTCACCTTTAATTGGTACCGGCAGTCATCCCCATTGGTACCGATGGTAAGCATCGTTGGTACTGAGCTGCACAAGCCCTAGCATCCGTTGCCGTGCACCCAATCCGGGGTGCCGTGACAACGGAAGGGGCTGATGCCCATGAGCAAGTACAAGAGGATCCTCCTCGCCGTGGCGAAGGGAGGGATGAGCCAGTCGGAGGTGGCCGCTTCGCTGCATGTCAGCAAGCGCGACGTGTCTGCGGCGGCCAAGGTCGTGCGCGAGCACTCGCTCACGTTCGACCAGGTGAGCGCGATGGACGCGGCGGCGGTCGACGCCACGTTCTTCCCAAGGGAGGGACGTGGCCCGGACCCCGCGTACCTGCGTCCGGACATGGCCGCGCTCGTCGAGCGAAAGAAGAGGAACCGGAGGCTGCCCGTGAAGCTCCTGTGGGCAGAGCACTGCGAACGGGCCGCGGACGAGGGGAAGCTCTCCTACTCCTACCAGGCGTTCTGTGAGATGTTCGCCGACGAGGCCGAGAGGCTCGGCGCCACGCGCCACTTCGAGCACGAGCCGGGGGCCAAGTGCTACATAGACTGGGCCGGCGACGTCGCGCGCCTCACCGACCGGCTCACCGGCGCGACGGCGAAGGTTTACGTGCTGGTGGTCGTACTGCCGTTCTCGAGCAGGTTCTGGGCCGAGGGCTTCTGCGACATGCGGCAGGCGTCCTGGCAGGACGGGCAGGCGCACGCGTTCGACTACTTCGGCGGCGTGCCGCGCATGCTCGTGCCCGACAACTGCGCGACGGCGGCCGACCGCAGCGCCGTATACGTCACGCTCGTGAACGGCGAGTACGAGCGCTTCGCGGATCACTACGGGGCCGCCGTGGTGCCGACGCGGGTCCGCAAGCCCCGCGACAAGCCCACGTCCGAGACCACCGTCGACCTGGTCGAGCAATGGATCATAGCGCCCTCGAACGAGATGACATTCTACACGCTGGAGGAGTTCAACGAGTTCTGCGCCGAGCGCGTCGACTGGCTGAACGGCCGCCCGTTCTCCGCGAAGGACGGCACGAGGGACTCCGTCTACGAGGCGGAGGAGGCGCCGCACATGCAGCCGCTGCCGCCGGAGCCCTACGAGAGGTGCGAGTGGCACAGCGCGAAGGTCGCGCCCGACTACCACGTCACCGTCGACTACATGCGCTACTCCGTCCCGTTCGCCCTGATAGGCAGGCAGGTCGACGTGAGGCTCACCGCCTCGCGCGTCACGGTCCTCGACGGGGGCGAGGTCGTCGCCGAGCACCGCCGCAGGCACGGCCGCAAGGGGCAGTACTCGACCATCGAGGACCACATGCCCGACAGGCACCGCCTGCAGGACTCGCCCTGGTCGCCGGACAGGTTCTCGTCGTGGGCGTCGAGGATCGGCCCCGAGACCGGCGCCGCGATAGGCAGGGTGCTCGCCAGCAGGGCGATCGTCGAGCAGGCGTTCGTCGCCTGCCGCAACATACTCGGCCTCTCCAAGTCCTACTCGCCCGAGCTCCTCGAGAGGGCGTGCGCGCAGGCGAACGCCGCCGGCGCCCTCCCCAGCTACACGGGCGTCAAGAACCGGATCCTCTCCATCAGGGCGTCCGACGCCGAGGCCCGCTCGCTGGGCTCTGCCGCAAGGGCCGGCACGGGGGCCGACGGCGCGCTCGTCGACCGGGCCAAGTCGGCCGGCCGCACCAGGGGCGCCGACGCCTACCGGCGGGGAGGTGAGAGGCGGTGCTGACCGAAGAGGACTTCGACCTGTTCAGGCAGTTCAGGATCAAGGCGATGGGCGACAAGCTCCGCGAGATGGTGGACGACCCGTCCTACGACGACATGACCTTCGAGGAGAAGGTGAAGGTGCTGCTCGACGCCGAGGCGTCCGCCAGGCGCGACCGCAAGGTCGCCAAGCTCGTGCGGGAGGCCCGCTTCAAGCTGCCGTCGGCGTGCGTCGAGGACGTGCTCTACCTCAAGGGGCGCAAGCTCAGCAAGGACCGCGTGCTCAGGTGGGCGGAGTGCTCCTGGGTCGACGCCTGCGAGGTGATGGTCATCATCTCGAAGACCGGATGCGGCAAGAGCTTCCTCAGCCAGGCGCTCGGCAACGCTGCGTGCAGGAGGCTCATACCCACGCGCTACGTCAGGCTCGCGGACATGTGCGACGAGCTCAACCGCTCCAGGGCGGCGGGCGACGGCACGTACTACGGCCGGATGGACGCCCTGAAGACGGTGCAGCTGCTCATCGTCGATGACTTCATGACCACCCCCATCGCCACGCAGAACGCCGTCGACCTCTTCGAGGTCATGGAGGCGCGCGAGGGCAGAAGGGCCACCGTCATCGCGTCGCAGCTCGAGCCCAACGAGTGGTACCTGAGGATAGAGGGCGAGCTCATGGCCGACTCGATCCTGAACCGCATAGCCACCGGCGCGCGGTACGTCGACCTTGAGGGACCCAACATGAGGGAGTACTTCGCCAAGAGGAGGGAGGAGCTGTAGCGGTACCATCGACGGCTTGCGGCCGGTACCATTCTTAGCCTACTCGCGGTACCAGTCTGGATGATTGCTGGTACCGCGAGGGGTTACTACTCACATCCATCTCATTCAAACTCGCTGCGAGGAGGACTTGGGTCGCATGGGCTTCAGAGAGGGATGGCAGAACTGTCCGATGTGGGCAAAGTGGCTGGAGCAAGAGAAGGCGCACGTCACCCCGCGCTAAAGTACTAAAGTTGATGCATGGCATTTCGCGAGCAAGGGGCCTTGGCATGGACGTGTACGTCGGACTGACAGACTGGGACTGGTTCAGCTTCCTGCAGCATCGCGAAATGGCGGAGGTGAACTTCTGGAAGCCCAGCGGTCAGCCCTTCAGGGCGCTGTCCGAGGGCGACCTGTTCCTGTTCAAGCTCAAAGCGGCCCGCGGCGGCCGCATCGCCGGCGGCGGCTTTTTCGTGAACTCCACCATCACCTCCATCGACTGGGCATGGCGGGCGTTCGGCATCGAGAACGGAACCGCCAGCCTGACCGAGCTGAACGACAAGATCTGGCACTACCGGCACTGCGACAACAGGCGCGACCTCAACGCAACGCTGACGTGCATCATGCTGACCGACGTCTTCTACCTCGACGAGCGGGACTGGTTTGACATATCCGACAGGTGGAGCCCCTCCATCGTGTCGGGAAAGACCTTCCGCGGCCAAGACGCGAGCGCGCTCGTCGGCGAGGTCGAGCTCAGGCTAAGGGGCAGGCGGGCGATCGCCGGGGCCGATGGCAACGGCGCGACGCCAGAGGCGCCATCGGGGATCACCCCTGCCATGGCCAAGCATCGCATCGGCCAGGGCGCGTTCAGGACGCTCGTCGCGGACGCCTACCAGCGCAGGTGCGCGATAACGGGAGAGCGCACGGTGCCCGTCCTCCAGGCCACGCACATCAAGTCCTTCTCCTCGGACGGGCCGAACGCCGTGGACAACGGGATCCTGCTGAGGTCGGACATGCACGCGCTCTTCGACGCCGGCTACCTCACCATCGAGTACGACTCCCGCTCGGAGTCGCGGGTGGTGATATCGAACCGACTCCACGACGACTTCGGGAACGGCAAGGACTACTACCCGTACCACGGAAGGCGCCTGGCCGTCATGCCCGCGCAAAGGGAGCTTCGTCCGTCCAGAGAATACCTGGACTGGCACCACGAGCATGTCTTCCTAGGCTGACGCCACGCCATTGACGTCGCGATTCCACCGAGGACGATGGCCGCGTTCGAGCAGAGACACGCAGAATGAGTATGAGGCAGCCCAATCGCTCAAAGTAAGGAGAAGACCTTGGATAGCACGCTGGTATTCGTTCTTTTCGCTGTGGCAGCATTAGTGATGGTGGCCCTTGTCGCGCTCTCCCGAAAAAGCGGAAAGGAACAGGAGGACCCCAATGCCACCCGAGATGGCGACGCCCAAGACTCCCTCGCGAAAGGCGCCCCATCGCAGATCGACGCATCCAACCAACGGGAACTCCAGGTCATGTTCGAGGAGATCGCGGCGCTCTCGCCGGCGGAGACGCAGACCATGGTCGAGATCAGCGACCCCCGTCTCATCGCCCAGATAGACGCAGCCATCCCAACAGCGGCGAAAATGGCCATGGACGCGGCGGCCTCGGGGTCCCTCGACCGTGCCATCGACGCTCACAACCAAGCGCTCAAGAACGTGGGCAAGGTGTACCAGGCTATAATTCCAAAAGGTGCCGAACTCACGAACTCGAAAGCCATGGAGGGCGCCAAGAGGGGGTTCTTCCGCGGCCCCGACAACATACGCGGCCACGCCAACCTCGTCGAGGCGAAGATCGAATCCGTCGACCCCCACATAGCGGACCCGCTCAAGATGGCCAACGCAATGAGCACGGCCATGGACATAGGCTCGGTAGTCGTTGGCCAGTACTACATGGCACAGATCAACAACAAGCTGGCCAAGATGGAAACCGACATCAATGACATAGCCGAATTTCAAGACATGGAGTACAGGAGCAAGGTCACGGCGCTGATTGCGTCCGTCCAGCGAAGCGCCACCTTCAGGCTCGAGACGATGCAGAGCGAGGAACTGAGAAAGCGCGAGCTTGACTCCCTCAGAGGCCTCGAGCACGAGTGCGCACAGCTCCTAGGACAGGCCAACCTCACGATCCAGGAGAAGACGAAGGACCGCAACATCGACTACGCGACATACGAACGCTTGACTGATGAGATCGAATCCTGGTACGACTACCAGCAGATCCTCCTTCGCATCATGGAGGAAATCGCCGAACTCAACTACACTCTCAGCCTCGGCGCCATGTCGAGGGAGAACAGCTACGCGATATGCGATCCATACGCAAGGCAGTCGGCGCAGGCGCAGCAACAGCTCAAGGCGTGGCACGGCGACGTGACGTCAAGGCTCGAGATCGATCTTCCGAACGCACGGAGGCGTCGCCGCGGCCTTAAAAAAGCTGCTTGGGCCATTCCCGGCCTCTTCAACGACGACCTGAACTACTCCGAGATCCCGGCGCAAACGAAGAAAGAAATCGACCGCCACATCTTTGGAGACCTACCCGAATCGAGCAGTGATCCAAGTAGGGAGATTACCAACTACTACGACCAAGACATCCGCATCATCAAGAGTGGAGGAAAGACTTACTATCTTCCCGCCACTTCGTGATCACGCCAATCAGCTAAGCAGTGGTGCTTGACGGCACGTCCATCCGATGGGACCGATGCTGATAATCTGGCGAGTATGGATGCCGAGCAATACTTCCATCGAAGTACTTTCGTCGACCGATGATCTCTGCGGGCGTCGAGTCACAGCCTCCCAAGCGCATGCAGTATCTCGAGCTCGCGAACGAGCTCGTACCAGCCTGCGACGGGCAGGCCGGCCCCCATGTTGAACTGCATGGATTCCGTGACGCCCTCGACAGTCGCGTCGTGCCCCCTCTTGAGGTACGCGCCTGCCGACGGGTACACATGCGGTGCCGCATGGCTCACGATCGTCGCGTAGCAGTAGACCGCCGCCCTGGTGGCCGGAATGCGCGAGAGCTGCAGGAGCGTCATGCGGGCAACGGCGGGGTCGAGCTCCGGCCACTCGTGGCGCACCGCATCGAGCCTCCCAAGCTCGTAGAGCTGGCGGATGTCGGCACGCGCGCGCATGCAGGCGCGCCCGAGCAGGTTCTCGCCCTCCCACTTGGCTGGATCGGCGAAGCGCGGGTCGTCCGCCGTCATCCCCACGCCCCAGACCCTGTCGTGCGGCGACGCCTCGGCGAGCAGCGCCGATCCCGTGGAGAGTAGCAGGTTGCGCTCGAGGTCGTTTGCGAGGAACTTCTCGCGCACGCCGTAGTAGACGAGCTGCTCGCGGACCACATCCCAGAGGGCGCCGTCGTAGGGCTCGACCTCGCCGCCCAGCTCCTTGGCACGACGCGGAGTCGGGGCCTCGAGGATCTGTGTGGCCTTCTCCGCGTCCCCCATGAGGCGGGCCTTCTGCCACATCATCCAATGCTCGCCGGTAGAGAAGTGAGTTCCACGATAGTCGAAGCCCGTGGGGTGCCAGTTGCTGCAGCAGCCGAGGGGATCGCTCTCGCGCCAGAAGCCGATCTGGGCGGGAGGGGCAGAGACGCTGGTAGAGTCGACGGTCACGTCGACCCCGCGTGGCTTGCCCAAGGTGGATTCCCACGGCCGCGGGTAATGCGAAAGGGGCTGCATCCTGCAAACGCCCGCCTTTCCCCATGCCCCATTGGCGAGGCCTTCGAACGCGTCACGGATGAGCCCGGCGTGCGCGGCATTCGCGCTGATGGCGAAGTAGTCGCGGACGGACCCCTTACGGAAGGTGATGGCCACGATGTCGACCGCCTGCGGCACCGCCGCCGCGAGCCTCTCGCTGATCTCCCCGAAGTAGGCGTCCTCCTGCTTGCGGCTGCGATGGTTGTACACCACAACGCTCTGGCCCCTGGAGACGTAGTCGGCGACCTCCTCGTAGAACGCGTACTTGGGACTCCTGGAGGATTGCCTGCCGACGGATTTCACGAGCAGGCCATTGTCGGGGTCGAGGAAGACGAGGTCGGCCCCCGCGAGCGAGGCGAGCGCACGCGCGTGCCAGGCGAGGCGGCCGCGGACGGGAACGGGATCCGAGAAATAGGACGCGCCAGGGACGAGGCCGGCCTGCTCGAGTGCGCGCACGGACCGGTCCTGGCCCTGGGATATCTCCAGGAGGGTCTCCGCCAGCTCGGGATCGCATTGTGTTAGTCGCTTGGGGATGAGCTTCTGCCCGTCGTTGACGGAGGCCTCCTGGCGAGGCGTCTCGACCAGGTACCAGTTGATGCCGATCGAGAGCCCCTCGGAGGCAAGCGCCCTCAGCATGCCGAACTTGCCGTAGTCGCCAATGTCCCCAGCGTATCGATCTTGCATGTCGCCCTCCTCGTTGGTTCCGCTGAATTCAAAATCATTGCCGCTTGTCCACCTTCGTGACCTGCGGCGGCGCAACCTCGTGGCGTCGACGGGCAGAATGGCCTTCAGGTCTTCCCTGAATGCATCGATGTCCGAGATGGCCCTTATGTCGTCAAGATGCTTCAGCACCTTGATGCTGTGGTTGTCGTATTCGTAGAGGTAGATGCTGTCCGTGTCAATGACCAGCACGTGGTCCTCGTAGCACTCTGACCCGTCGACGGATTCGCCAAGAGCAATGGCCTTGAGGTGGCAGTATTTGCGGCACTGCCCGGGCAGGTCCTTCTCGCTCGAAACGCTGAGCTTCACCTCAACCGGCAGATACTTGCCGAAGAACCTGACGACGTTGTCGACGCGCGCATAGCTGCTCTCGTCGCTGAAGCAGGTGCACTCTGACCAGAACTTTCTGATGTCGCCAAGGACACGCAGCAAGTAGTTGACATAGTACGTCCTGAACTGGATTTCCAAGAAGTAGCTGTGGCGATACTCGTTGTTGAGCTCTATCCAGTTGTCGCGGTTAATGCGCATGAGGGGCGTTGGCGTAGCATCCGAATTGGCGAGGAAGTTCGGGAGGTGATTGTATGTGCCAATCAGCGACTTCAGCTCACGGAAGACCTCCCCCACTACCGGGGTGATTGCACCCACCCTAGATATCGTTAGAAAGCCCTTAAACTCGGAGATGTCGACTGGTCTCTCGAGAACGTTGACGCTGTCGATATCGGCATACAGGTTGCTTCCCCAGTGCCTCTTGTACACCTCGGGGTCGTCGTCAAAGATGATGTCCCCGCAAACCCTTCCGACCGCAAAGATCTTTCCGCCGTATCGGTCGTTGATGCGTCGGATGCGCTCGAGTTCCTTCTCGCATCGGAGCCGCGTCTCCTCGTCGTAGCCTTGCCTACGCTCCTTTTTGTATACGGCTCTGAGGTGCGCGATGCTCTGCCCGGACGTCTTGGCGAACATGAAGAAGACGACGTCGTCCCTCTTGCACCATCTTGGGACCGTCCATTCCTCGTACTCGTTGGAAAGAACGTCCTCTATGTCATACGGGATTCCGTTCAGGAACCGATGTTCCCACTCGTCGTAGTCGCGTGGAAAGACGATGTTGGTCACAAAGGCCTGCACGCTCTTCAACTCGTTCTCCTTCTCGTCTATCAACAAGAACCATTCACGAGTCTACCGCTGTGCTCGGACAAGCTTACCTTAAAGGAGCTTGCCTCTCGTGAGATGGAAAGGAGACGGCTCTTCGGGGGTAAGCGTGGATGGTCGCAGGCCGCACGAGTCACGTAGGCGCAGTTGTCACGGCCCACTTTCGGTACGGCTTTCTGCCGCCAAACAAACTCCGATTCCAAAACGGAAAGCCGCATCAATCAGAAGTGCGCTACGCCGATCACTCGGCTTGAGAAAGGCGTTCGTCGAAGGAATCGAGAGGTGCCCCGAGGACGAGATAACACCATGGTCACGCCCCGTTGGGGCAGGATTGCGATCGAGATGGTGGTGGACTTCGAGCCCAAGACCGTCGCCGAGGTCGCCGAGCACATCGACGAGCTGTCGTGGGGCACAGACGCGTTCGCGCTCTGCCTCTCCGCCTGCGCCCAGCAGACGGCAGGCAATGTCCGCGTCTCTCCCCAAGAGAGCGGAGGTGCCGCCGTCATGGTGACGCAAGCGCTCGCGCCGTGCCTCGATGCGACCGCGAATCTCATAGGCTTTCGATGACTTAGAGATCAACAGTTGAAGAAACTACGGGTTTCCAAATAACACTTCGCTCAATTCGGGGAGACGCCCTTCGAGGACGTGCTCGCCTGTTGCGAGGGCGACCTTCCCGTCACCGTCGCCGTGCTGCCCTTGCCCGTAGAGAGCTTCGAGATGACGCTCGACGACCTCCAGTCG
>JAGAWD010000324.1 GCA_017941585.1 Olsenella sp.
CGACCGCGAGGGCACCAACTACGTGATCTTTGACACGACGGAGCATCCCAAGTACGAGATCGTGTCGTCCTCGCTCGAGAAGGTGAAGGACATGCAGGGCACGCTCGAGACCTACCTGCCCATGAGCGATGCCACCGTTCGTGCCCTCATGGAAGCGACGCTCTGACGGTAGTGGTGCGTTTGGTTTGCCACGTGCTTGGCTTTAAAACTCAAACGTAATGCCCCGCACGGGAAGGGACCGTGCGGGGCAAAGGAAGGAAGGTCTTGCTGGAAGGGGAGCTTACGCGGCCTCTGCCTCGTTCTCGGCCTCCTCCTCGAGGCACTTCTTCTCGTAGACGCGCCAGAAGGGCAGGTAGATGACGAGTCCGATGACAAAGGCGATCACGGGGAGCAGGGCGGTCTTGATGTCGCCGGTGCCCAGAGGCCCCAGCAGGAAGGGAGGCGTGGCCCAGGGAAGTGCGGCGAAGAAGCGGCCGAAGACGTGTACCATCGTGAGTCCGTAGCCAACTGCCATGCTAACGGTGGCGGAGAGGATGAACGGAATCATGAGGTAGGGGTTGAGTGCCAGGGGCAGACCAAAGACGACCGGCTCGACGACGGTGAAGATTGCGGGAGGCAGGCAGGCGATGCCAAGGGTCTTGTGATACTTAACCTTGGAAGTGAGCATCAGGAAGATGGGAGGCCAGGCAGCGGCGGTCCAGATCATCATGCGCTGCAGCCCGCCACCGGCACCGAGGCCGCCGAGGATGTGCGGGAGCTCGTAGATGGAGGTGCCATCGGCAAGCGCCGCAGCGTTCTCCTCGATCCACATCAGGCCAAACGGGGTGAAGTTGACGAGGAACATGTTGTCACCGTGCAGACCCACAGCCCAGAGCAGCTGAGCAAGGAAGGTGGAGCCGGTGGCCACGAAGATGTTGTCGGCGCCCGCCACGAGCGGGGTGAGCAGGCCCATGAGCACGGCCACAACGTCAATGTTGAGCAGGGTGCGGATGAACCAGCAGACGCCCATGCATGCGGCATAGGGAACGACCGAGGCAAAGGAGTTGCCGATTGCGGGCGGCACGGAGTCGGGCATCTTGATTGTGAAGCCCTTCTCAAGGAACTTGGCGTAGATGTACACCGAGAGCAGCACGGTCACAATGGCTACGAAGAGGCCGGATGCAGACCAGTTGTTGGCATCGATGCCGTCTGTCCCCGTGGTAACGATGATGAAGGCTGCGAGGCCCAACAGGCCGGCGCTCTTGACGTCGACGCCCAGCTTCTCGCGTGCGCCTGGGCGATGGTGAGCGAGCAATAGAGGCCCATGAGGCCAAGCGTCAGCGAGTTCGTGTTGACGAAAGCGTTGGCGTAGGGCTCGAGGAAGGGCAGAAGCGTCCCGCCCTCACCCACGGAGGGCGAACCGAGGATGAAGAAGATCAGAAACGCGGCGCCAACCATGATGACGGGCATGGCGGCGATCATGCCGTTCTGAACGGCGGCGATGGGTGGCAGCATGCCAAACTTGCCCAGGGGGACGGCGGGCTTGTTGACCACATCGGTCAGGCGGTCCATCAAGCTCTATTTCGGAGTCTCGCTCATTTCTTTCCCTTTCCTTCTCGAAGTGTTCGCAGCCGGTAAGTTAATCGGTTACGTTTTCGTTGACCTCACTATATGACACGCTGAGGTATAGAGCTACTACCTATGAAGAACATCGTGATATACAATGAGTGCATGACATGGGGACAGGGGGGAGTCACATGGAACTGCGCACGCTTCGCTACTTTTTAGCCGTGGCCTACGAGGGCAACATCTCCCGGGCGGCGGAGTCGCTCTACATTGCCCAGCCGTCGCTTTCGCGCCAGATCCAGAGCTTGGAGAAGGAGCTGGGCTGCCAGCTGTTCGTCCGCAAGAGCCACCGGGTGGAGCTTACGCCCGAGGGCCTCGAGCTGCGCAGCCGCGCGACCGAGGTGCTAGAGATGGTGGGGCGCATCGAGGACGAGTTCGCCCAGCGTGACGCTGCGGCCGTGGCGGGCGACGTGCATATCGTGGCTGCGGAGACGGCGGGCATGCGCCTGGTGGCACGGGTGATTGCCGAGATTCATCAGGCTCATCCGCAGATCGAGTTCCACCTGCACACAGGAGACGACGCGCAGGCCTCCGACATGCTCGACAAAGGGCTGGCAGACTTTGCCGTCATCTGCCAACCTGCGAGCCTCGTCAACTATCACACGCGCAAGCTGCCCGAGCGCGACGTGTGGGGTGTGCTCATGCGCACGGATGATCCCTTAGCCGAAGGCGAGGGCGTCACACCAGCGCAGCTTGCCAAGCGCTCAGCGTATTTCAGCCGCCAGCAGGTGAGCCTCAGCCATGAGACCAATCCCCTCCGCAACTGGCTTGGCCATTACCGCGGGCACACCAAGCAGGCGGGCACGCTCGATCTGGTGCGCAATGCGGGCGCCATGGTAGCAGCGGGCGATGCGCTGGCAGTCACCTTCCAAGGCATCGGCGGCTATGACACCGACGAGTTGACGTTCCGGCCCCTCGAGCCTCGGCTTGAGACGGGCTCGGTCCTTGCCTGGAAGCGTCACCGCACCTTCAGTGAGGCCAGTCGCGTGTTCCTCGATGCCATGCGCGCACAGCTGGAGGGCTAGACGCTGGCCAAACCATACATAGTTGCCTCTGCTGGTCATCTTCTAGGCTTAGCGGAATAATAAGAGAATACCCTTCCGCTAAGTCTGGGGTGTGGAAGGGTATTCTTGCATGAGTGTCATACCGCAAGGGCAGTGCGAGGCCAGCGGCATGGTGGCGCGTATGTTCTACTCGTATCCGCGAGCGAGGTCGGCCACGATGTCGGCGCAGCTGTCGATGGAGCGGATGAGTGACGTAACGCTGCTGCCAGAGTTGACGCCGGCGTCGAGCTCGCCCTTGAGCTCGCTCAGGTAG
>JAGAWD010000325.1 GCA_017941585.1 Olsenella sp.
ACGGGCGGGGCCATATTCAAGGAGGACGGACTTGTCGAGGTGCTCGACGGCTACGCCGCGACGTACGGCGCGTCCCAGCGATACGGAATCCCGCAGCACGCCGCCTTCAAGCGGGACGTGGCGGCGCGCCTCGCTCACAAGAAGCCCCACACGGGGATCGAGAGGCACCCGGAGGAGCAGCTGGACCTGCTCATCGTGGTTGACCAGATGCTCACGGGGTTCGACTCCAAGTGGGTGAACACCCTCTACCTCGACAAGGTCCTGGAATACGAGCACCTGATCCAGGCGTTCTCGCGCACCAACCGCCTCTTCGGCTCGGGCAACGAGAAGCAGTTCGGGACGATCTGCTACTACCGCTACCCGCACACGATGGAGCGCAACGTCGAGGACGCCGTCAGGCTCTACTCGGGGGACAGGCCGATGGGGCTGTTCGCGAGCAAGCTCGAGGACAACCTGCGCTGGGCCAACGACCTCTACCGACAGATAGAGGGCCTGTTCGCGGCTGCGGGCATCGAGGGCTTCGAGCGCCTCCCCGACTCAGACGCGGCTCGCGCGAAGTTCGCGAAGCTCTTCAAGGAGCTCGCCGACACCATCGAGGCGGCGAAGGTTCAGGGGTTCACGTGGGACGAGCTCACCTACGAGTTCGCCCACGAGGGCGGCCCGACGAGCGTGGAGCTCGGCTTCGACGAGGGCGCGTTCCTCGTCCTCGCCCTGCGCTACAAGGAGCTGTTCGTGCCCGGAGGCGACGGCCCTGTCCCCGAGGTGCCCTACGACATCCACGGATACCTCACCGAGATCGACACGGGTCACATCGACACGGAGTACATGAACGCCAACTTCGACAAGTGGCTCAAGCGCCTGGCGGCGGGAGGCGGGGATACCGCGGAGCTCGACGCGATGCTGGACGAGCTGCACGGGTCGTTCGCGACGCTTGACCAGGAGCAGCAGCGCTACGCCGACCTCGTCATCCAGGCGGCCCAGGCATTCGAGCTCGACATCAGACCGGGTATGTCCTTCATGGACTACATCAACGAGTTCCAGGCAAGGGGGAAGGCGGGCCAGGTGCAGGCCATCGTCAACGCCCTCGGGCTTGACCGCGCGCGCCTGGTTGGCCTCATGTCGGGTCACGTGACCGAATCGAACATCAACGCCTTCGGGCGCCTCGATGCGCTCAAGAAGACGGTGGACCCGGTGAAGGCGAGGGACTTCTTCTCCAAGCGCGAGGGAAAGCCCCTGCCGCCTCCCATCGTCTCGATGCGTATCGACAAGCTGCTGCGCGAGTTCATACTGACGGGTGGCTTCGATCTTGACTAGAGCAGCGTGAGCGAGCCCTGTTCCCGAGTACGCACACCTTGGTGGCGTGCTTGGGAACAGTGTAAGTTGGGAGATGTCACTCGTCGGGTTACTCGAAAGAACGAAAACCTAGAGTCCCAGCTGCCGCTGACCATATCAGCCCAGTATGGACTCGTAGACCAGACGGAGTTCTTCAACAATCGTGTTGCGAGCTCAGATCTGAGCGGCTACTATCTCCTGCACAAGGGCGAGTTCGCA
>JAGAWD010000326.1 GCA_017941585.1 Olsenella sp.
AGAGGCTCGTGACCCTCGACGGCCAGGAGAGGGAGCTCACCTCCGACATGACGCTCATCACCGACGACGGAAACGCGCCCATCGCGCTCGCAGGCGTCATGGGCGGCCTCGACTCCGACATCGACGAGACGACCGTCGACGTCCTGCTCGAGAGCGCCGTGTTTGACTCCGGCCACACCTCCCGCACAAGCCGCAGCCTCGGACTCATGAGCGAGGCCTCCATCCGCTACGAGCGCCAGGTGGACGGCGAGCGCTGCGCCGCAGTCTCCGACATCGCCGCGGCGCTCTTCGAGGAGTGCTGCTCGGCCCAGGTCTGCGAGGGGATGATCGACGAGTATCCCGCCCCCGTGCCCGCCCCCGAGATGGAGCTCCGCCCCGACCGCGTCCGCGCGCTCTGCGGTGCCGACATCGAGACCGAGTTCATGGCGAGCCGCCTCGAGCGCCTCGGCTGCAGCGTCACCCGCGGCGCGGACGAGCACGCGGCCATGCACGTCGTCGCGCCCACGAACCGCCCCGACCTCACCCGCGAGATCGACCTCGTCGAGGAGATACTCCGCCTCTGGGGCGAGGGTGACGTCGAGCCCACGATCCCGGCGGCGCGCAACCACGCCGGCGGCCTCACCGTCGACCAGCAGCGCGTGCGCAAGATCGGCCAGGTGCTGCGCGCGAGCGGTCTCTCCGAGACGACCACCTACAACTTTGCAGACCCGAAGGACCTCGAGCGCCTCGGCATGAGCGAGGTCGGCCGCGGCGTGCCGGTCAAGATCATGCGGCCGCTCGTCGCCGACCAGTCCGAGATGCGCCGCGACATGGTGCCGGGGCTTCTCCGCTCCGTCGCATACAACATCGATCACGGCGAGGCGAACGTGCACCTCTACGAGATCGGCCGCGTCTTCTTCGGAAACGAGCACAAGAGCCAGCCCGAGGAGCCCAGCTACGTAGCAGGCGTCATGTGCGGCGCCTGGGACGACGACCAGTGGAGCCGCAAGTTCAAGGCCCTCGACTTTTTCGACGCAAAGGGAGTTGTCGAGAACCTGCTTGACGCGCTACGCATCACCAAGGTGCGTTTCAGGCCGGCAGACCCCGAGACCTACGGCTGGCTGCAGCCCGGCCGCGCAGCCGAGGTCATCGCCCAGGGCGAGCTGCTCGGCTGGGTGGGCAACATCCACCCTACGAGCCTTAGGAACTTCGACATCGACGTGCCCGTCATCGCATTCGAGCTCTCCGTCAAGGCTCTGCTGCGCCTCGCGCAGCGCGAGCTTCCCTACGAGGACGTGCCGACGCTCCCCGGCGTCTCGATTGATCTCGCCCTCGTCGTCGACGAGGCCATGACGTACGAGCAGGTCACGCAGCGCATCAGGAGTGCGGGCGGCAAGCTTCTCGCCGACGTGCGCCTCTTTGACGTCTATCGCGACCCCGTGCGAGTGGGTCCGGGAAAGAAATCGATGGCGTTCTCGCTCACGTACCGCGCGGCCGACCACACGCTCACCTCCGAGGAGGTCGAGAAGGCCCACGGCAAGCTCGTGACCAAGGTCATGAAGTCCACGGGCGGAGAGGTCCGCAGCTAGGGGAGGCTCGCAGCCAGGGGGCAGTGGCAGGGGAGGGGTCCGCAACGAGCCCCTTGCCGACTCCCCTCATCGGCGGGCCATTGGCCCTTGTGGAAACGGGTGCATCTCGCTCCAGCCGGCGATGTCTGATCCTAACGCGAGGGGCCCGGTCATGACGGCCGGGCCCTCTCTGCTATCTATCTGTGCATGGCGCTTTTCATTGCAGTGGTAAGGGCGCGCCGAGCCAGGAATCGGCCCTCACTCGTCGCCGTTTTCGTATCCGGGCGGCGGGAGGATACGAAAAGCCCCGCGACTGTGTAGCCGGCGGCATCCGCTCGAGGCTGGTTTTGCCTGCGTCATCTGCGAGGGGCCCAGGAGGATCATAAGGGACGAAAAGAGGGGCCACTCCCTCGAGTGGCCCCTGGTGTGGCTCATTGATCCGGTGCGGTTGGGCTGGCGATCGCATGTACGGCTGCGTGGCTGCCCTAGATCTGCGTGGCATACCAGTTCTGCAGGCCGATGAGCTCGATGAGGTCGAGCTCCTTCATCGTCTCCTGGAGGTCTCCGTCCTCGTCGATGAGGTACGCCTTCATGTCCTCGTGGGCCACGACGTCCCCCTCAAAAGCAGGCATCATGTCCATGACCTGGGCGATGCCGTCCTCGGAAACCTTCTTCTCGGCCTTGAGGTACTCCACGACGTCGGTGTGGACCTGGGTCCCGGGCATGCCCTCGAGCTTGACCTCGCCGCCGAGGTCGAGGATGCGATTGGCGAACTTCTCGACCCAGCCCATCTCCTCCTCGGCATGCTCTGCGTACTTCGAGGCGAGTTTGGTGAGGCCCTGCGCACCAAAGACCAGCCCGTGGATGCGATGCCCGACGCTCTGGGCGGTGAGGCCCGTTACGATTGCCTGCAGTGCCTGAATCTCGTTGCTCTTGTCTGCCATGTCTTCCTCCGATCAGGTTGCTTCCTTACGTGAATTGATAAAGCACACAAAAGAATAGCGCGCAATATAAAAACGAAAGAATTTTCCCTTTTCTTCCGATGCGCTAGAATGAATGCCATGCCCAGTTGGAACATACATACGGCTCACGTCGAGAGGATCCTGCGCGAGGAGGATGCCTCCCATCTCGGCATTCGCGACGCGAACGCCTTCCTTTTCGGGAACGTCCTTCCTGACGTATACGTAGGCTATATGGTGAGTCCCATCACGAAGAAGATCGAGTATCGGGAGACGCACTTGGCCGAGCCGGGGTTCATACCAAGCCCGGACTTCATGGGGTTCTGGCGGCGCTTTGGCATCCCGAGTGCCGACGGCGACGGGCACGTCTCGGACGTGGTGCTGGGCGCGTGGTGTCACCTCATGACCGACAGCGTCTACAACGCCCGCACGAGGGAGTTCATCGGGGCGAGAGGCATTCCGGCGGGCGAGGAGACGCGCGTTCGCAAGCAAGGTGACTTCGACCTCTTCGGCAAGACGCTCGACATCTCGCTGAGACTTAGCGTGACCGACGACCTCGTGCGTGCATGTTCGGCGTTTCCGCAGTACAGCGTTGCCGAGCCTGATGTGCGCGGCGCCGTCCGCGTGGAGGATGACATCGTGGAGAAGAACATGTCGGCACATGTTTCTGGATCCCCATCTTACAGCTTGCTCACGCCCGAGTTTTTCTCGTCCACGTTTGACGAGACGCACGGTTTGGTGGTTTCATACCTTAGAAGATACGTCGCGGGGGAGTGGGCGCGGTAGCGCGCCCCACTGTCAAGGGTCCGTTCCCGTGTACGTACTCCAATCAGTCTGGTAAAGGAAGACGCATGCCTCCTAGGTTCGACAAGTCTGACGGCGAGCTGCTCTACGTGCAGGTCTCCGATTTCGTTCGCGAGAAGATCTACTCGAAGGACTGGGGTGTCGACGAGCCCATTCCCTCGGAGCACGAGCTGATGGAGATGCTTCATCTCTCGCGCGGCACGGTACAGAAGGGCATTCGACAGCTCGTGGACGAGGGCCTGCTCGTGCAGCAGCGCGGGCGCGGCACCTTTGTGGTGCAGCCCATAATGGCGCGCCCCTCGTCGAACCGTCTCCTCTCCTTTGGCGAGTCGATGAGCGCACAGGGCATCAGGTTCACCACGAAGGTCGTGACCTGCGAGATCCTTCCCGCAGGTCCGCTCTGCTCCGAGAACCTCCAGATAGACGTCGGTACCCCATACCTCTACCTCTGTCGCGTGCGCTATGTCCTCAACCGTGCGGTCATGTTCATCGAGAGCCACCTCAACCTGAGCGTGTGTCCGGGACTCGAGGACTCCGACTTCGAGCACGAGGCACTGTTCGCCGCCGTCGAGCGCACGAGCGGACACCAGATCGGTCGTTCCGAGATGGTCTATACTGCCAGGACTGCGGGCAAGGTCCGCGGGGGGTATCTCGAGTGCGACGAGCATGCCCCCGTGCTCGAGATCGACCAGCTGGTGAGGCTTGACAACGGAACTCCGTTCGAGTGGGGGAGCGTCTGGCTTCCCGCCAATCGCTGCGTCATCTCGAGCGAGACGCGCAGGGATGTCGTAGGCCGCTAGCACCGCTGTAGAGGGCGTCGTCCTCGCACGGCTGTCGTTTTTTCTGGTTGGGCGTTCGCCGCTCTTCAAGTTGATTGCCGTTGTTGGCGCCTTGTGCTCGCTGCTCTTCGCGTTGGGGGAAATGCTTGCATGAAACGCCCCATGCGACGAGAGACGTCAGGTGCGGGGCGCGAAGCATTCCACATGCAAGCCTTTCTCGGTGAGAGGACAAGCCTCGCCATCTCCTGCTCAAGTGCGTACAATTGCTGCAACCGCATCGATGGGAGGAAACATGAGCTGGTACGAGGAATCGGTCGTCTACCAAGTCTATCCGCTGGGTCTCTGCGGAGCCCCCTACGAGAACGATGAGGCGTCTGAGGTCGAGTCCCGCATCCTGCAGCTTGTCGACAATGGCTGGATTGACCACATGAAGCGTCTGGGCGTGAGCTGCCTCATGCTCAACCCCGTGTTCGAGAGCGTGGCGCACGGGTACGACACCATCGACTACACCGTGGTCGATCGGCGTCTGGGCACGAACGCGGACCTGCGTCACGTGGTGGACGCGTGTCACGAGGCGGGCATCAAGGTGCTTCTCGACGGGGTGTTCAACCATGTCGGCCGCGGCTTCTGGGCCTTCAGGGACGTGCTCGAGAAGAGAGAGGGAAGCCCCTATGCCGGTTGGTTCAACATCAACTTCGGCGCAGACAACGAGTATGGGGACGGCTTCGGCTACGAGACGTGGCAGGGCGTTCCCTATCTTATCAAGCTCAACCACGGCAACTTCGAGCTGAACGATTACCTTGCGGGCGTCATCCGCGCCTGGGAGGAGGAGTTCGACATCGACGGCCTTCGCCTCGACGTCGCCTACTGCCTCGACCTCGGCTTTTTGGGATACCTTCGCGACATAGCCAACGAGCTTACTGCCAAGCGCTCCGCCCGTCTCGGCGAGAGGGACGGCAAGTTCGTCCTCGTGGGCGAGACCATGTTCGGCGACTACAACCAGTGGATGAACGACCGCGCCTGCGACTCCGTGACAAACTACGAGGCGTACAAGGGCCTCTGGTCCTCCATGAACGAGGCCAACATGCACGAGGTTGCCTATGCCTTGAAGCGTCAGAGCGGAAGCGATCCCTGGGATCTCTACACGGGGCGCCACCTGATGAACTTCGTCGACAACCATGACGTTCCGCGCATAGCAACCCGTCTTTCCGACGCGCATCACCTGAAGCCCGTCTATGGGCTCATGTTCGCCATGCCGGGCGTTCCCTGCGTCTACTACGGCAGCGAGTGGGGGATAGAGGGCGAGCAGAAGTTCGGCGACCACGAGCTGCGCCCCGCGCTCGACGCTCCCGAGTGGAACGAGCTGACGGACTGGATCGCGGCGCTGGCCGCGTGCCGCGTACCGGGCGCCCCGGGTGCGGAGGCCTTGGCGTGGGGCGACTACACGGAGATCGCCGTCCAGCCCAAGCAACTCCTCTTCCAGCGCAAGAGCGAGCATGAGCGGCTTATCGTCGCCATCAACGCGTCGGATGCCCCGCATACGTTCCACTTTGACGCCCAGTGTGGTCAGGCGACTGACCTTACCTCCGGAGAACTGCACGACTTCGGCGGCGGCTCGGAGGTCGAGCCCTATTCCTGTCACCTGTGGCTCTGCGAGCGCTAAGGCCGCGAGACCCTGTGCCCTTGCTCCGCCGCATCCGTGTCGGAGCAAGGGCATCTCGCAAATCGGACGGTATGGCAGTGGCGCACCCCCGCCATCTCGCAAATCGGGCGATATGGCAGAAACGGGGCCTCCCATCACGCAAATCGGACGCTGTGGCAGAAAAGGTGCCCCGATATCACGCTAATCCGACGCTATGGCACCATCCCGCCCGATTTGCGTGATG
>JAGAWD010000327.1 GCA_017941585.1 Olsenella sp.
CGGGCGGCCGGGCTGCGGACTACCCGCGACGAATAGCGCGCGTGCGGGCTAGCGGCCAGAGGTGGCGGCAAAGAAATCTTAAACGCTGCAAGCATGGAAGCGTTGTGCGTGGGCGTCGTCCCGTATGTTACGACGAACACGTTCAATTGACTCTGTTGCTTCAGGATTGGCTATAAAGCTCAAGCTACTAGACAGCTACTGCAGATAAGCATTCAGCTCTGCAACAAGCAGATCTACCGTTGTGCATGGGTCCCAATCGGAACGTTTGGAGTCGGCACCAAAGCATTCTTCGAACTCCCGCCTCCTTTTCTTGGCGAATTCTATCGCGTGAGCAACATCGCCATGTTTGGTAACCAGCTCGTAGATGTTCGGCATGTTCTTGCGGTACCCAGCAGAGTCGATTCGCCTGCGCTTGAAGATGGACGACAGCCTTGAGCAATACTGGCTGCGGTCAAGCGCCTCGTCCAAGTAGTCGAAGTGCAGGCACAGCCAGTATTCGAAGCTCTGGTTGCTCCATGCGACGTTGAATCCACAATTTGCCGCCAGCTCAATTGCCTCATCGAAATCGTCGAAGTCGTCCTTGTCGAAGACGACCCAAACGTGCTGGTAGTTGTTCTCCGGAAGGTCGTTGATGCGGGCAGCTTCTCTGACGAGCGAGACTGTGTTTCTGCCTTCGCCCTTTATATCGAAGCTGGGAACGTCGATTCTACCGCCAGAGCATGCCTCTTGCACGCTCTTTGCCAAGCCCTCGAAGTAGTTCGGCTCGGTCTGCTCACCCTCCGTGACTATGAGATACGAGCCCGCCTTGGGCTTGCGGTTGCCAGCTTTGCGCTCCTTCAGCTTCTTGCGCTTGTGGAAGAGATCATCCGTGCCCATGCTATTCGGCTCCCCAAAGGGCTTGGCGGAGGCTGGGGACGGCATCATAGGCACCGCCAAGATAGGACGAGCGCAGGTCAGCGTCGTTACGCACCTTATACTCCGACAACGACCTCAAAGTCGACAGTCCAGTACCGTCTTTGTCAGCTAACCAAATCTGGTCTCGCCTGAGGTATTTCTTGTCAAGCAGCGTTGGGTCGTGCGTCGTGAAGATGAGCTGGCCTTTCGAGTCTCCTGTGTGGAAGAGCTTCACGAGGTAGTGCGTGACGAGCGGATGAAGCTCGGAATCCATTTCGTCCAGAATCAGCGTGGCGCCTCTCGTGAGCGCCGTGTTCAGGTACCAATACATGCCGATGAGTTTGCGCGTGCCTTCGCTCTCGATTTCGATGGGGGCCTCGTAGTCCATTCCATCGGGACCTGTATGGACCGTGAACACGTCAACGTCTTCGCCCTCGCCATTCTGCTTTACGCGGAAGCCTTTGATCTCGATGTCGATTCCTTCGAGGAACTTCAACAGCGCACGCTCCTTCGCCTCGTCAAAGTCCTGCGAGAACAGGTCTTGAATGAGCGTGTCGGAAAGCGTGCCACAGCCGATGGGCGGCAGCGGAAGCACGGACAGCACACAATCGGATGCGTTTCTGAACGCATCGGTCTTGAGAGCCACGCCATCAAAGAACGAAAGCGCAAGCACGTCTGCGGGGATGTCCTTCGCATACTTTCTCGCCTCGCGGCGCAGGGACGCACCGAACCTGATCGGCTCGTCGACGTCAGATGCGTCGCGCTCGAGAATCACGGTAGCGCGCGCACCGCCATCACGGTAGAAGTAGAGCCACTCGCTCTCGATGTGCTTTGCATCATACGAGAAGCCATAGCGATACTCTCCCTCATCGACTGCGAATGTCGCGTCGAACTCCGTCAGCCTGTCCTCATCTGGAGCTGAGAACCTGAACGGTCGGTAAAACCTGCGGATGGCGGGAATCCTGCTGTTGGGCAAGCCGATTTCGCCCTGAGCCTCCGGTTTTCCCTCGGAGCCGTGCGCAAACGAATCCCTGACGATGGAGGAGAAATAGTAATACGCGTCGACGAAGGAGGACTTGCCAGATGCGTTGGCACCGAACATCGCGGCTACCTTAAGCACCCTCTGCTTACCGTATAGCTCGGCGCAGTGGCTCGAGTGCTCTTTGTAGGATTTGATGGCACGCATGTCGAACGTGGCCTCATCGCGAAATGGCCCAAAGTTCTTGAAAGTAAACGTTAGTAGCATTGCGTACCTCCTTCTCTACCGATTCGAGCTCAAAACTGCAAACCAAAACGACATTTTTGTGACACGTCCACAATAATACGCTTTTCAATTGCAGATTTGAAGACATTCTTGACTTTTAATGACAATATGAACACATAGCCCCCGAAAGGTGGAGCGTTGCAACCGCGGGCCGAATGCTAGGCAGTGCCATTTCGATGCAGGGGCCTGCATGATAGAATGTATTCATTTGTAACACACTTGGGGTAGGGGGTTTCTTTGACGTATCGCGAGCTTGTGAACCGTGGCGCTGATCGAACGGAGATTCAAACCTATCTCTCGGGTGGCGACATGCACTCGACTACCATCCGGATTCCCGACAACCTGCGCGATGCGGCTGCGGAAGAAGCGAAGCTTTCCGGAATGAGCTTCTCGGCATACCTGCGCATGTGCCTTATGGACAGGCTTTCGAGCGAGGGGGCCTCACGATGATCGGGTACAGCTTCCGCGACCTCGCGCGCGACGTGCTGAAATCGACTAAGAAACCGATGAGCGCAGAGCAGATTTGGGCCGAGGCCAACGAGCTTGGAATCGCCGAGAAGGTCGGCTCGAAGGGGAAGACACCCTGGCGTTCCATCCAGGCGCAGCTCTACATGGACATCAAGGACAGCGGTTCTTCCGACTTCGTTCAGTTGAGCAAGCATCCTGTGCTCTTCGGCATCAAGGCCCTGCACTACGGAGACAACGAGGTCGAGGGCGCGAGCGATGACGTCAAAGCCGATGTGGACGACGAGACTTCGGCAAGCAAGAAGGCCCCCAAGGCAACGTGGAGCGAGCGGGACCTCCATCCGCTCCTTGCCACCTACGTCCGCAGCGACCCGCACTTCCGCTGCTACGCGAAGACCATCTACCAGGAGAAATCGTCCAAGAAGTCGAGGAACGCAGACATGTGGACGCATCCTGACATGGTGGGCGTCTACTTCCCGTTCAAGGACTTCGAGGCGAGCACGATACAGCTGCAGGACACCCTCCGCGTGAACCCGTACCGCATCTTCTCGTTCGAGCTGAAGAAGAGCCTGACCACGAGCCATCTGCGCGAGTACTTCTTCCAGGCGGTCTCGAATTCGAGCTGGGCGAACGAAGGCTACCTGGTGGCACCTTCCATATCGAGTGATTCCGACTTCCTCGACGACCTGCAACGGCTTTCAAACGCCTTCGGCATCGGCGTGATTCGTCTCGACATCGAGCATGCCGAGCAGAGCGAGATTCTCTTCCAGGCGCAGACGCACGACGTTCTCGACTGGTCAACCGTCGATAGGCTTTCGAGCATCAACCCGGACTTCAGGGACTTCCTCACAGGGATAAGCAACACCGCCAAGATACACACCGTGAGCGGTTCCTTCGACAAGATTCTTGAGGGCGACGCTTACGATACATACCTTAAGAAGCACGGTATGCTAGAGAAACTTTCCGCACCTCGGGAAAGGAAGTCGGTGTAGGTTATGGCTAGCTCCTATCAATACGCCTACGTCAAGTTCTATGAAAGCGACCTCGAAGAGATTGCCATGGACGTGCTCTCGGGCGACGAGTTCGAGATGGGCTATATCTATTGCCCTGGCAGCGAACTTCACCGCGAGCAGGACGAAGTTCTCATCATCGACGACTTCTACCTCTATCTCATCAAGCGCTATCCCGACCTCTCAGACACGGAAATTGCCAAGATCGAAGCGCGTGTCCGCGCAACCGAGAACACACCTTACGAAACCAACCGCGCGTTCCTCCGGCTACTCGCAGACGGATTCGACCTCAAGCGGGACGACCCGAGCAAGAGCGACATCCACATCGAGCTCGCCGATTACGAGAACTTCGACAACAACACGTTCCGCGTGGTGAACCAGTTCGAGGTCAAGCAACGCCAGCTCCGCATTCCCGACGCTGTCGTTTTCCTCAACGGGCTTCCCATCGTGGTGTTCGAGTTCAAGAACCCGGCTAACGACATCGCAGACACGCATGCTGCCTACGAGCAGGTCGCCGTGCGCTACGCCCGCGACATCCCGCGCCTCATGTCGTACAACGCCTTCACCATCCTGAGCGACGGCGTGAACAGCAAGTACGGCTCCATCTACGCGCCGTACAAGTTCTTCAACACATGGCGTCAGGTGGAGGAAGGTGACGAGGAGACTCAGGGCGTCGACGCTTTCTACACGCTCATCGAGGGGCTTCTGCGTAAGGATCGCCTACTCGCACTGGTCAAGAACTTCATCTTCTTCCCGGACGCCCTACAGCAGGACGACGAGACCAAGATCATTGCCCGTCCGCCGCAGTATTTCGCGGCCACCAAGCTGCACCGCAACATCAAGCTCCACATGAAGCCGCACGGCGACGGCAAGGGCGGCACCTACTTCGGCACGACGGGGTGCGGCAAGAGCTACACGATGCTCTTCCTGACGCGCATGCTGATGCGCGACCCGGAGATGGAGAGCCCGACCATCCTGCTCATCACCGACCGCACCGACCTGGACGACCAGCTTGCCGGGCAGTTCACGTCCGCCAAGGAGTTCATCGGCGACAGCGACGTGGTCCAGATCGAGTCCCGCGAGAAGCTGAAGGAGCGGCTGGGCGGCAGGCAGAGCGGCGGCGTGTACCTGACGACTATCCAGAAGTTCACTGAGGGGCTTTCCCTCCTGAGCGACCGCGCGAACATCGTCTGCATATCCGACGAGGCGCACCGCTCGCAGACCAACCTCGACGAGCAGACGAAGGTTACCGACACGGGCGTCTACACCAAGTACGGGTTCGCCCGCTACCTTCACGATTCCCTTCCGAACGCGACCTACGTCGGCTTCACCGGCACGCCCATCGACGACACCCTGGCGGTGTTCGGCGACATCGTGGACGCCTACACGATGGTCGAGTCGGTGCGCGACGGCTTCACCGTGAACCTGGTGTACGAGGGCCGCGCCGCCAAGGTGAACCTCGACAGCTCGCGCGTGCGCGAGATTGAGGACTACTACGTCGAATGCGAGAAACGCGGAGCCAACCTGCACCAGATTGAGGAGTCCAAGAAGGCCTCCACAACGCTCGACGTCATACTCGGCGACGGCGACCGCCTGGATGCCGTGGCAGCCGACTTCGTGAAGCACTACGAGACCCGCGTGGCCGAGGGCGCAACCGTGCGCGGCAAGGCGATGTTCGTGTGCTCCAACCGCTTCATCGCATACGACCTGTACACGCGCATCATCGCGCTGCGCCCCGAGTGGGGCGAGGTCGGCAAGGGCGACGTCGATGGGCTGAGCGAGAAGGAAGCCGCGAAGGTCAAGCCCATCGAGCGCGTAAAGCTCATCATGACGCGCGGCAAGGACGATCCCAAGGCGATGTACGACATGCTGGGCACCGACGAGGACCGCAAGGAGCTCGCGCGCCAGTTCAAGGACGACCGCTCGAACTTCAAGATCGCCATCGTCGTGGACATGTGGCTCACCGGCTTCGACGTGCCGAGCCTGGACACCATCTACATCGACAAGCCCATCCAGAAGCACTCGCTCATCCAGGCCGTCTCGCGCGTCAACCGCGTGTTCGAGGGCAAGGCGCGCGGCCTCATCGTGGACTACATTGGCATCAAGAAGTACCTGAACGAGGCCGTGAAGACCTATACCCACTACAAGGGCGACGGATTCGACGGCGTGGAGCAGGCCGTGAAGCTGGTACGTGACCGGTTGGAGATCATAGATGGCATCTTCAACAAGTTCGACGCCAGCGACTTTTTCTGCGACGTGCCCAAGAAGCGCCTCGACTGCCTGAACCGGGCCGCCGAGTACGTGCAGCGCAACAAGGACGTCGAGGACCGCTTCATGGCGCTCGCCCGCGACATGCGGCAGGCGTACGGTTTGTGCGCGGCGTCCGAGCTGCTGACCCGCGACGAGCACGCCCGCATCGACTTCTACATCGCCGTGCGCGCCGTGGTCTTCAAGCTGAACAAAGGCGACGCCCCCGACACCGCCGAGATGAACGAGCGCGTGCGCCAGCTGCTCGAGGACGCCATCCAGTCCACCGGGGTCGAGGAGATATTCATCGAGGGACAGGACGTCGGCACCGTCGAGGAGGACCTGTTCGACGAGGCGTACCTGCACCGCATCGAGGCGATGGAGTTGCCGAACCTCAAGATCAAGCTCCTGCAGCAGCTATTGCGGCGCAGCATCGAGGCATACAAGAAGGTGAACCGCATAAAGGCGGTGGACTTCTCCAAGCGCCTGCGCCAGATCGTCGACGTGTACAACGACCGGCGCAAGGACGAGGGCGATCTATCCGCAATCCTCGACGACGTCGCAAGCCAGCTCGTTGACCTGTTCAACGACCTCACCGACGAGAAGACGTCGTTCGAGGGCATGGGAATCGACTATGAGGAGAAGGCTTTCTACGACATCCTCGAAGCCTGCGCCGAGAAGTACGGCTTCGAGTACCCGAAGGACAAGATGATCGAGCTCTCCCGCAAGGTGAAGGAGATAGTGGCCGACAACTCGCGCTACACCGACTGGGCCAAGCGCGAGGACATCCGGGCGCAGATGAAGGTCGACCTCATCATCCTGCTGGACGAGAACGGCTACCCGCCCGTCCCGCGCGACGATGTCTTCAAGGACGTGTTCGAGCAGGCAGAGAATTTCAAGAAGTACGCAGCGTAAAGGAGGCGCGAATTGGCGCGCAGAGCAACCAAGCAGGTCAAGGAACCAACACTCGAGAGCAAGCTGTGGGCAGCAGCCGACGTGCTGCGCAACGCCGTCGAGGCAGCCGAGTATAAGCACATCGTACTCAACCTCTTCTTCCTCCGCTTCGCGAGCGAGAAGTTCGAGGAGCAGCGCCAGAAGCTCATCGCCGACGGCAAGGAACGCTACATCGAGATGAAGGAGTTCTACGCCAAGGACAACGTCTTCTTCGTACCCGAAGACGCCCGCTGGTCGAAGATAAAGGCGAACGCCAAGCAGGCCGACATAGCCATACGCATCGACAAGGCGCTGGAGCTGCTGGAAGCCGAGAACCCCGAGCTGGTCGGCGCGTTGCCGAGCGGCTACTTCGTGCGCCTGGAGCTTGAGACGAGCAAGCTGGGCAGCCTGGTCGACGAGATCGGCAACATCGTGCTGCCCGACGACGAGCAGGACATCATCGGGCGCGTGTACGAGTACTACCTGACGCAGTTCGCCCTCAAGGAGGGCAAAGGCAAAGGCGAGTTCTACACGCCCAAAACCATCGTCAAGCTCATCGTGGAGATGATCGAGCCGTTCAGCGGCAAGGTGTACGACCCGTGCTGCGGCAGCGGCGGCATGTTCGTCCAGTCCATCGACTTCGTGAGCCACCACCAGGGGTCGAGCAGGGACATATCCATATACGGGCAGGAGTACACGGCGACCACGTACCGGCTCGCGAAGATGAATCTCGCTATTCGGGGCATCAGCGCGAACTTAGGCCAGGCACCGCGCAACACGTTCTCGGCCGACCAGCACAAGGACCTCAAGGCGGACTTCATCATGGCGAACCCGCCCTTCAACCAGAAGAAGTGGCGCGCCGAAAACGAGCTGGTGGATGACCCGCGCTGGGACGGCTATGAGGTTCCGCCCACGAGCAACGCCAACTACGGCTGGATCCTGCACATAGCCTCTAAACTCAGCCAGGACGGCGTCGCTGGTTTCCTGCTGGCAAACGGTGCCCTCTCCGAATCCGGCACCGAGCAGCTCATCCGCAGACAGCTCATCGAGAACGACCTTGTGGAGGCCATCGCCATCCTGCCGCGCAACCTGTTCTATACGACCGACATCAGCGTGACGCTCTGGATCCTGAACCGCAACAAGAAAGCTCGCTTCTATCGCACCCCTGGCGGCGAGATGCGAAGGCTCCGCGACCGCACCGGGCAGGTGCTCTTCCTGGACCTACGGCAGAAGGGCGTGCCGTTCGAGAAGAAGTATGTGGAACTCTCCGACGAAGAGCGTGCAGAGATAACCGGCACCTACCACGCCTGGCAGTCGCCCAATTGGGAGACCGAGTACGAGGACGTGCCAGAGTATTGCTATTCAGCCACCAAGGAGGAGATTGCCTCGAAGGACTACACGCTGGTTCCTTCGCGCTACATCGAGTTCGCTAGCCAGGACGAGGCCGTGGACTACGATGAGCGCATGCGCGAGCTGCAGGGCGAGCTGGCAGAAGTGCTCAAGCAGGAGGAAGAGACGCGAGCGCAGGTGCTCAAGGTGTTCGAGGAGCTGGGCTATGGCATCGAACTATAGGAAGCTCGGCGGATACATCCGCGAAATCGACCGACGCAACACCGAGAATCGGCAGGACAACCTTCTCGGCTTGTCGGTTGCCAAGTGCTTCATCCCCTCTATTGCCAACACCGTCGGCACGGACTTTCGCAAGTATAAGGTCGTCGAGAAAGGCCAGTTCGCCTACATCCCCGACACCTCGCGTCGTGGTGACAAGATAGCAATCGCCCTGCTTGAGGACTGGGAAAGCGGACTCGTTTCCAACGTCTACACCGTGTTCGAGGTTGTTGGCGATGAGTTGTTACCGAAGTATTTGGAGCTGTGGTTCCGGCGGCCGGAGTTCGACCGGTACGCACGATTCAAATCTCATGGCAGTGTGCGCGAAATATTTGACTGGGAACAGCTATGCGATGTCGAGCTGCCTATTCCCAGCATTTCCGAACAGCAGAGAATCGTCGATTCGTTTGACGCTGTCGAAAGGCGCATCGATTCCTTACAGCAGCTAAATGATAAGTTAGCTGCC
>JAGAWD010000328.1 GCA_017941585.1 Olsenella sp.
GAACGTACGCGAAGCCCGAAGCCACGAAACGAAGAGAATTACCATCTCAAGGCCATAAAGATCGCCCTCAAAGCCGATGAGATTGGCCTCGAGGAAGTGCGGATTGGGATCCGAGAAGGACGGGGGTGCGCCAACGTTGACCGCCGCAGGCCAAGCTGTGCCACCCGAATACGCCAGGCATGCGTAGACGCCCTCGGCCGGCATGCACGTCGCCTTGTCCACCAGCAGGTTGGCCGTGGGGAAGCCGAAGGAGGTGCCCTCCCCCCTACCATGGGAGACGACACCCCTCACGAAGTGAAGACGCCCCAGCAGGCGCGTCGCAGCCGAGACGTCGCCCTCGTGGAGCAGCGCGCGCACGCGCGTCGCGGACACGCTCCTCCCGTCGACCTCGACAAGGTCGTGGCCGAACACGTCAAAGCCCAGGGTCTCACCCAGGGCGGAAAGCGCGGCGACGTTGCCGAGGCCCCTGTGCCCGAGGCGAAAGTTGGTGCCCACGTGCAGGGAGACCGGTCTTACGAGACGCGAGAGCCGAGAGGTGACGAAGTCGGAGTAGGGCGTCTTGGCGAGGTCGCCGTCGAAGCGAAACGCCACGACGGCGTCAAACCCCAGCGACGCGAGCGCGCGGACGCGGTCCCTTGTCTCAAGAAGGCGCATCGACTCGCGCGGCCCGACGAGGATGTCGGCAGGATCGGGATCGAACGTCACGGCCACGCAGGGAACGGACCTTCTCGCCGCGTCCTCCAACGCCTCGCTCGCAAGCTTCCTGTGCCCGACGTGAACGCCGTCAAATGCTCCAATCGAGCAGACCGAGGGGACATCGGGCCCCAGCTCGACGCCATGTCGCAAGAACAGGGTGCAGCCAGGCCCCTCCGCCATCGAATAGCAATCGTCCGCTCCGAGGAAGAGGCCCTCGCGAACGAGCTTCGCAAGCTCGCGCCCTGAGAGCGGAGACGATGGGACGACCGCCAGGGGACTCACCTGCCCACCCCCGAGATTCCGTCGGGAAAGTTGGCGTCGCACCGGAGGCGCCCGCCCTCAAGGTGCCACACCCCCACGACGGAGCCACGGTGCACGAGTGCCACGCGTTGTCCCTCGTCCAGGACGAGGCCTAGGGAAGAGAGAGGCTTGCCGCACATCGCATCGGCGTACTCGTCTTCGTCAATCGGCCTCACGGGAAGGTCGAGCGCCGAGACCGGATCGAGCATATGGGAGGTGACGCCCTCCCTGCCAGAGGCCTCGATCTCGTCAATCGTGACGCAGCGCTCGATCCCAACCGTACCCGAAGAGACCCTCCTGAGGCCGCAGAGATGCGCGGCGGAGCCGAGCGAGCGCCCGAGGTCGCGCGCGATGCTTCGTATGTAGGTGCCCTTCGAGACATCGAAGCGGCAATGCCACACGCGCCCGCCATCCTCGACGCCAAGCAGCCTTGCCGACTCGATCGTGACCCGACGTGCGGGAAGCTCGACCTTCTCTCCCGATCGGGCGCGCTGGTACGACCTCCTGCCCCCAACCGAGATGGCCGAGTACGCAGGCGGCACCTGGTCCACCTCGCCCTCGAGGGAGCTCAAGACCCCGCTTGCGTACCCGGCGTCGGAGGCACGCTCGGGCGGCGCGGCCTCGCGCACGACGCTGCCCTCGGCGTCATCGGTATCGGTCTCCCGCCCAAAGGCTATGCGCGCCTCGTATGCCTTGGAGTCCTGGGTGAGCATGCCCATGAGACGCGTGCCCTGACCCACGCCGACGACAAGTACGCCCGAGGCGGCGGGATCGAGCGTGCCGGCATGGCCCACGCGCCGCTCGCCAAGCGCGCGACGCACTCGATTCACCACGTCATGGCTGCTCATGCCCACTGGCTTGTCAATTGCCAGAAGGCAGTTTATGCCGCTTTGCCCGCGTCGCACTAGGCACGCTCCCCGGATGCGCCCTCGTCGTCGGAGAAGAGGGCGACGAGCGGCGGAAGCGCCGCGGAGAGGGCCTGATCGATGTCGCCATCGACCGTGAAGCCAGCCGCCGCCCTGTGTCCGCCCCCACCCAGTGCCCTGGCGACGCAGGAGACGTCCTTGTCGGTCTTGGAGCGAAGGTTGCCTCTCACCTTGCCGCCGGGAATCTCCTTCAGGAAGAGAGTGACCTCAGCGCCGGCGACGCTGCGCACGGCATCGACGAGGCCATCGCACTCGTCGAGGCTGGCACCCGTGCGATCAAGATCCGAGGAGGTGGCGTAGCTATACGAAATGCGCCCGTCCGCAAACGTCGTGATTCTCCCCATGACCAGCGATTCGAGATGAAGGTACGAAAGGCTGAAGTTCTGGTAGACGTTGAGCGAGAGCTCGGAGGGCGAGGCGCCCGCGTCGACGAGCAGCGAGGCCACCTGGAAGGCCTCCGGATCGGCGTTCTGGTACTGGAACCGTCCGGTGTCCGTCGCAATGGCGCAGTACAGGCAGCGGGCGATGTCGGGAGTTATCTCAACGCCCAAGTCGAGGGCGAACTCGCACACGAGGACGCCGACCGCCGCGGCATCCGGGCGAATGAGCCAGGCATCGGCCTCCGGCTCGTCGCAGGGGTGGTGGTCGATGATCGCGTGCCGACGCGCGCGGCGCATGACGGCCTCGCCATTGTTGAGCCTGTGGGGAACGGAGACGTCGACGCTCACGAACAGGTCGGGTATCCCCTCGTAGGTGCTTGCCGGCACGAGGCGATCGGCACCGGGAAGGTAGGAGTAGATGCGCGGCACCGGGTCGTCGTCAGCAAGGAGGCCGACGAATGACTTCTCCGGCCACTTGGCACGCAGAACCAGCTCCAAGGCGAGAGCAGAGCCAAGCGCATCGCCGTCGGGCCCCGTATGGGCGCAGATCGCGATGGTGTCGCTCTCCTCGACGAGCTCGGCGATACGCGAGAGGCGCTCGGTCTGTTCGGGATTAACCGTAAGTCCCATGTATCTACTCCTCTGCCTCGCCCCCGTCGCCGTCCGTGGCGACGGGATAGCCCTCCTCGTCCTTCTCCACCGCTAGCGTGGGAGGTACGTTCTCGAGGGCGAGGGCGATGCGCTCCGCCTCGTCGGCGGTCGTGTCGATCTGGAAGACGAGCTCCGGCGTCACGCGCCAGTCGAGCGCGTGGGCGAGAAGGGACCGCACGCGCCCCTTGGCGCGCTCGAGCGCCGCAGAGACGTCCTCGTACCTGTCGCGGTCACAGCTCACGTAGGCCTTGAGCACCGACTTGTCGACCGAGACCTCTACGCCCGTGAGGGTCACGAGCGCGAGGTCCGGGTCGGACACCTCGAACAGAAGGATGTTGGCCAGCTTTTCGCGGGCGATCCTGTTGATGCGGCGAGAGTTGCGGTTCTGCTTCATGTCAACCTACTCCGTACGGGCGACCTGCTCGATGCGATACGTCTCGATGATGTCGCCAACGTGAATGTCCTGGAAGTTCTCGAGGCCGACGCCGCACTCGAACCCAGCCTTGACGCTCTTGACGTCGTCCTTGTAACGACGCAGGGAAGCGAGCTGGCCCTCGTAGACGACGATGCCGTCGCGAACGAGCCTGCAGAGGTCGTCGCGCGAAACCTCGCCGTCCTCGACCATGCAGCCGGCGGCGATGCCGACCTTGGGGACCTTGAAGGTGTTGCGAACCTCGATGGATGCGGTCTGGACCTCCTGCTCGGTCGGCTTGAGCATGCCGATGCGGGCGGCGTCGATGTCCTCGATGCACTTGTAGATGACGCTGTAGGTCCTGATCTCGACGCCGTCGCGCTCGGCGGCCGCGCGCGCCTTCGCCTCGGGGCGAACGCCAAAGCCGATGATGATGGCGTTCGAGGCGTCGGCCAGGATGACGTCGGTCTCGGTGATGGCGCCGACGGCAGAGTGGATCGTGTTGATGCGCACCTCTGACTGGTCCATCTTGTCGAGGGAGTCCTGGAGTGCCTCGATCGAGCCCTGGACGTCCGCCTTGATGATGAGGTTGAGCTCCTTGACCTCCGCGTCCTCCATGGTGGAGAAGAGGTTCTCGAGGGTGACGTGCTTGACCTTGTTCTGCTCCTCGATGCGGGCCTTGAGGGCGCGCTCGTCGGCAAGGCTCCTGGCGTCACGGTCGTCCTGGAACACGCGGAACTCGTCGCCGGCCATGGGGACGCTCTGGAGGCCGAGGACCTCGACGGGATAGGACGGGGTCGCCTCGGTAACGTTGTTGCCGCGCGGGTCGATCATCGCACGGATCTTGCCGTAGGCAAGGCCGGCGACGATGGCGTCACCCACGTGCAGCGTGCCGCGGTTGACCAGAAGCGTGGCGACCGAACCGCGGCCGCGGTCGAGCTTCGCCTCGAGGACGTTGCCCGAGGCGAACGTGTCGGGGTTCGCCTTGAGCTCGAGGACGTCGGCCTGGAGCAGCACGCTCTCGAGCAGCGTGTCGATGCCGATGTGCTTCTTGGCGGAGATGTCGACGAACATGTTCTGTCCGCCCCACTCCTCCGGGATGATGCCGTACTCGGTCAGCTCCTGGCGGACGCGCGTGGGGTCGGCGCCGGGCTTGTCGATCTTGTTGACCGCGACGATGATGGGGACGTCGGCGGCCTTCGCATGGTTGATCGACTCGATCGTCTGGGGCATGACGCCGTCGTCAGCGGCCACGATGAGGATGACGATGTCGGTCACCTTCGCGCCGCGGGCACGCATGGCCGTGAAGGTCTCGTGGCCGGGGGTGTCGATGAAGGTGATGATGCGGCCGTTGATCTTGACCTGCGAGGCGCCGATGGCCTGCGTGATGCCGCCGGCCTCGCCCTCGGCAACACCGGTGTGGCGGATGGCGTCGAGCAGGCTCGTCTTGCCGTGGTCGACGTGGCCCATGACCGTGACGACGGGCGGGCGGGGCTTCAGGTCCTTCGGGTCGTCGTAGAAGGTGAAGGAGTTCTCCTCCTCCTTCGTCATGACCTTGACGTCGCGGCCGAGGTCGTCGGCCACGAGCTCGATGAGCTCGTCGGTCATCGACTCGGTCATCGTGAGGGGCGTGCCCAAAAGGAACAGGCGCTTGATGATGTCGTTGGCGTTGACGCCCAGAAGCTCCGCGAGCTCGGCGACGGTGGATCCCGTCGGCACCTTGACGGTGTCGAGCTGCGAGATGTCCTGGTCGTTGGCGAGCGCCTCCTCGATGCGCGCCTCCTTGGCGGCCTCCGCCTGCTGCTGCTTGCGGCG
Source organism: Olsenella sp. (assembly GCA_017941585.1). Lineage (GTDB taxonomy): Bacteria > Actinomycetota > Coriobacteriia > Coriobacteriales > Atopobiaceae > Olsenella_J. The sequence continues at coordinate 5,181 of JAGAWD010000328.1, forward strand.
CTTCTTGCGCTCCTTGCGGCGGCCCGTGGACTCGCGGGTCGCCTCCTCGACGGCCTCGCGCGCCTCCTCGAGGACGCGGGAGCGGCTATACTCCTCGGCCTCCCTGGCCATGCGGGTATAGCGATCCTCCTCCTGCCCGCGACGCGAGCCCTTGCGGCCCTTGCCACGACCGCGGCCCTCGGACTCGACGGGCACCTCGTCCACTACGCGAGGCGCGGAGGACCTCCTCGACGAACGGCGGCCTTCGCCGTCCGAGCGACCGCGGGCCGCCTCCTTCGCCTGGGCGCTCTCCTCGGCCTGCTTCTGGAGGACCTTCTCCTGCTGGGCGATCTGGTCGAGAAGGCTCGAGAAGGACGGGACGGACTTCGGCGCGGTGTCACGAACGCGGTTGCGCTCCTCTTCCTCCTTGCGCCTCGCCTCCTCGGCGGCGCGCTCCTCCTCGGCCTTCTTGCGCGCGGCCTCCTCGGCCGCACGCTTCTTCTCTTCCTCGGCGCGCTCCTTTTCGCGACGCTTTTCGGCCTCGATGCGCTCCTGCTCCGCCTTCTCGGCGGCAATGCGCTCTTCCTCGGCCTTCCTCTCCTCCTCGGCTTTCTTCTGGGCCTCGATCTCGGCGGCGCGAGCCTCGAGAATGGGCTTGAGCTTCTTGCGGACGATCGAGACGTAGGCGTCCTCGAGCGTAGACGAGGCCGACTTGGCGGGAATCTTCATATCTGCGAGATGCTCGAGCATCTCCTTGCTTGCCATACCATATTCCTTGGCAAGGTCATGTACGCGAGTCTTTGCCATGGGGCACATCCTTCCTCAATGTGGCGAAACGACCAAGGGTGCGGCGCTTCGCTCTAGGTCAGGGAGTCGGGGTCATCGGAAACGTCCCCGTCGGACAGCCCGACGAGCTTCTCATGGATGCCGCAATAGCGCGATCCCGGGCGAGCCATGTTGCGGCACTGGATGCCGGTGGGACCAACGTATTCGCAGCGATGCTCCCCGTCCTCCAAGTCCAGCTCAATCTCCTGCGGAATCTCGCGCATGATGTCGGCTGCAAGCGACTCGCTCTTGATGTCGATGTGCATGCCGGTGAGCCGTGCGGCGAGACGAGCGTTCTGGCCCTCCTTGCCGATGGCGAGCGAGAGCTGGTCGTCGGGAACGATGACGGTGGCGTGGTTGCTCTCGGAGTCCACGATTACGCGAGAGACGCGTGCCGGGGACAGGGCGTTTGCCACGCACTTCGCCGGGTCGTCGCTCCAGAGGACGACGTCGACGCGCTCGCCCCTCAGCTCGGAGACGACGACGCGGACGCGGCTGCCCTTGGGGCCCACGCAGGCGCCCACGGGATCGAGGCGATCGTCGCGGGAATAAACCGCAACCTTGGAGCGAACGCCCGGCTCGCGGGCGACGGAGCGAATCTCGACGAGTCCGTCGTAGACCTCGGGCACCTCGAGCTCGAAGAGCCTGCGGATGAGGTCGGGATGCGTGCGGGAGACGACGATCGAAGGGCGCTGACGCTCGCCGCGGATGGGCGGCTGGTTGCTGCTCGGGTCGCGCACGTCAATGATGATCGCGCGAATGCGCTGGTTGTGAACGTAGCGCTCCCCTGCCGGTCGCTCGTTGCGCTCGTCGGGGTAGCGACGCTGGTCGAAGTAGGGAAGCTCGGCCTCCACATTCTCACGTATCTTGATGAACGCAAAGTCGGGAGTGGTCTGGAGCACGGTTCCGGTGATGATGTCGCCGATGCGATGGCTGAACTCCTCGAAGATCTGCTGGCGAGCGGAGTTGCGAACGATCTCGTTGATCACGCTCTTGGCGTGTTGCGCGGCCGTTCGGCTCGTGTCCTTGGGGGTCACGTCCTCCTCGTCGAACTCGGTGTAGAGGCCGGTCTCGTCGTCCCAGGACTCCTCCTTCGGGACGAGCTTGTAAACGTACACCTTGCCCGTCGCGCGGTCGATGGTCACGCGAGCGCCGTCCTGCAGGTGCATGACCTCGGCATAGCTCTTCGCGAGCGACTGCTCGAGTTGGTCGATGAGGTACAGCTCGTCGATGTGCTTCTCCTGGCAGAGGTTCATCAACGCTTCCATCATTTCAGATGCCATTTCAATCCTTCCCATCACACGCGCGCCACGGCGCGGCATTGTTGTTTCCCTAGTCAAACGTGGGCTTGATCTTGCAGTTCTTTATCTCGTCGAGCGCAAACGAGAAGTCCTGCCCGTCGCACTCGATAACAACCCTATCGTCGAGCATGCCCTTGAGCGTGCCCGTGTAGCGCCTTCTCCCCTCCCGGGCAAGGGTGTTGAGGGAGACCGTCTCGCCCGCAAAGCGCTCGAAGTCGCGCGCCTTGCGGAGCGGCCGCGCGAGACCCGGAGAGGAAATCTCGAGCGTGTAGGATCCCGTGAAGGGATCGACCGCATCGATCACCTCGTTCACCCAGGGGCTTTGCGCGGAGACCTCGTCGAGCGTGATGGTCCCCCTCTCCGGGTCGGCGTTGTCGAGGCGAACGCGAACGATCGGAGACTTGCTCGAACCCGCAACCTCGACGTCGACGACGTCGATGCCGTGGTCTCCGGCAACCTCCTCCAATGCGTCCACCAGCCTCTTCTCCAGCTCGGACGAAGCCACGATGCACCCCTTCCCGGGACTTGGGGTCCCTACATACAGAAAGGAAGCGGGGCAAACCCTCTGCCCCACTTCCGAAACGATCACGAATAAGCTGTAGCTAATATAGCACAAGAGTCCTTTGGTTGCACCAATTTGACAGGCAACACATTCTCTGCAACACCTTCGCAATGCAACACCGCACCCCGTCCTGGGGCTCCCCGCGAGACGACGGCGCCTATGCCATGTGCGCGTCGTCTCGCGTCTTCGGGGGTACCCCAGCCCGAGTAATTACTTCGCGCTCTTCTTCTGCCAGCGGCCATTTGAGTCTCGTGCGTATTTTGCCCAGTTTGGATTGCGCGTTTTGTCACCTGCGGCAGCCTTGGCAGCCGAAACGATCGCATCGGGATCGAACGCGGGTATATCAGACGCCATGACGGGCTTGCTGAAGAAGTAGCCCTGGATGATGTCGCAACCCAGGCGCTGACAGATCTCGTACTGCTCGTAGGTCTCCACGCCCTCCACCACCAGGCGCTTTCCCAGACCGTGCACGAGACGCGTCACGTGGTCGATGAACTCCTCCTTGCCGGGGACCATGAATGCGTCCACCAGCGACTTGTCGAGCTTCACGAAGTCGACGGGCATCGCGGCCATGCGCGCAAGCGAGGAGTAGCCGGTGCCAAAATCGTCGAGGGCCAGCGTGATGCCCATGTCGCGCAGGCGTCCGAAGAGCTCGTCCGCAAGAGACTCGTTGCCGATGAGCATCGACTCGGTGATCTCGATCTTGATCAGCGATGCCGGGACGTCGTAGGACTTCAGCAAGTCCGCCAGGAAGTCGCAATAGCCGTGGTCTCGCAACTGCGCGGCAGAGAAGTTGATCGAGGCGACGCCAACTGGACCGCCCTCGGCGCGCCAGGCGGCAAGCTGCTCCACGACCTTCTCCGTCATTATCCGGTCCAGAGGCAGGACAAGGCCACTCATCTCCGCGACGGGGATGAAGTCGGACGGATAGTAGGCGTTGTCCGCAAGGCGGCAGAGCGCCTCGTAGCCGTAGACCTCGTGCGTCTCGACGTCAACCTGCGGCTGCCACACCACGACGATGGACTCGTCAGAAATGGCGCTCTTAAGCGTCGATGTGATCTCGATCTTGCGCTCCATGGCGACGCTCATGTCCTTGTCGTAGAACACGGGCCGGCGGGCGCCGCTGGCCTTGGCGTGCTGCGTCGCGAGGTCGCTGTAGATGACCATCTCGTCAGAGGACATCTCGCCCTCGCGGTTGGCGATGCCCGCGCGGACCGAGAGCTCCACCTTGTTGCCGGCACGCCGGACGGGCTCCTCGAACACCCGGGCGAGGCGTGCGAGCTCAGGCGAGTCTGCCGAGAGGGCATGGTCGAAGCACAAGATGAACTCGTCGCCCCCAGAACGCACGAGCAGGGTGGCCGGCATCTCGCGCAGCCTCTCCGCAACCTCCTGTATCACCTCGTTTCCGAAGGCGTGCCCGTAGGAGTCGTTGATGTCGGAGAAGTCCTCGAGGTC
>JAGAWD010000329.1 GCA_017941585.1 Olsenella sp.
CATGCCGTTGGGGCCGACGACGCCGATCTTGGCACCCGGGAAGAAGCCCATCGTCACGTCATCGAGGATGACCTTGTCGCCGTGCGCCTTGCGCACCTGGTGCATCTGGTAGATGAATTCCGCCATGTCACGTCCTTGCTGTAAAAGTGGTGGGTGGCCTTCGCGCACGTATTTCCGTACGCGCAAGTTCGCATACGTCTGAAATTATCCCATGTTACGAGCGCGCAGGGCAAGCCGTGCATGAAATAGGGAGCGGGCCGGAGCCCGCCCCCAAGTCGCACGGCAGATCCGCGCGGTGGCGTATGCGTGCAGTAGCGCCCAGGCCGTCCCTTAGAACGAGAGCACCGCCTTCTCGATGCCGGCGGCATCGAGGCCGTACTTGGCGAGGAGGTCGAGGGCGGGGCCGGACTCGCCGAAGGTGTCGTTCACGCCGACCTTGCGAACGGGCGTGGGGCGCTTCTCGGCGAGCACGTCACAGACGGCGCTGCCGAGGCCGCCGATGACGGAGTGCTCCTCGGCCGTGACGACCTTGCCGGTCTTCTCGGCCGACGCGAGGATGATCTCCTCGTCGAGCGGCTTGATCGTGTGGATGTTGATGACCTCGGCGTCGACGCCCTTGGCCGCCAGTGACTCGGCGGCCTCGAGGGCGGCGGAGACCATGAGGCCGGTGGCAACGATGGTGACGTCTTTGCCCTCGCGCATGAGCACGCCCTTGCCCAGCTCGAACTTGTAGTCCGGGTTATCGTTGATCACGGGCACCGCAAGGCGACCGAAGCGCATGTAGAACGGGCCATCAGTCTCGTAGGCAGCCTTCACCGCGGCGCGTGCCTCGACGTCGTCGGAGGGGTTGACCACGGTCATGCCGGGGATGGTGCGCATGAGGGCGATGTCCTCGCAGCACTGGTGCGTCGCGCCGTCCTCACCCACGGAGATGCCCGCGTGGGTGGCGCCGATCTTGACGTTGAGGTGCGGGTAGCCGATGGAGTTGCGAACCTGCTCGAACGCGCGACCGGCCGCGAACATGGCGAACGTGGAGGCGAATGCGGTGCGACCCGTGGTGGCGATGCCGGCGGCGACGCCCATCAGGTTGCACTCCGCGATGCCCACGTCGAAGAACCTGTCGGGGTATGAGCTCTTGAACAGGCCCGTCTTGGTGGCCGCCGCAAGGTCGGCATCCAGGACCACGAAATCGTCGTGCTCGGCACCCAGCTCAACGAGTGCGTTGCCATAGCTGTCGCGCGTCGCGACCTTCTTGACATCAGCCATCTTTACGCCTCCTTCTTGAGCTCGGCAAGAGCCTGCTCGAGCTGCTCGTCGTTCGGTGCCTTGCCGTGCCAGCCGACCTGGTTCTCCATGAAGGAGACGCCCTTGCCCTTGACCGTCTTGGCGACGATGCAGGTGGGCTGGCCCTTGGTGGCGCGGGCCTCGTCGAAGGCGGCGCGAATCTGGTCGAAGTCGTTGCCGTCGGCAACCTCCACAACGTGGAACTTGAACGCGCGGAACTTGTCGGCGATGGGGGCGGCAGAGTTTACCTCCTCGATAGTGCCGTCGATCTGGAGGCCGTTCCAATCGACGATGAAGACGAGGTTGTCGAGCTTCTGGTTGCCGGCGAGCATGGCGGCCTCCCAGACCTGGCCCTCCTCAATCTCGCCGTCGCCGAGAAGAACGTAGGTGCGATAGTCGTCACCCCAGTGCTTGGCGGCAAGCGCCATGCCGACTCCGGCAGAGGAGCCCTGGCCGAGCGAGCCCGTCGTCATGTCGACGCCGGGAGTGTCGTTCATGTTGGGATGGCCCTGCAGCATGGAGCCGATGTGGCGGAGAGTCTTAAGCTCCTCCTTGGGGAAGAAGCCGCGCTCCGCAAGCGTGGAGTAGAGGCCGGGGGCGGCGTGGCCTTTGGAGATCACGAAGCGGTCGCGCTTGGGATCGCGGGGGTTCTCCGGGTCGACGTTCATCTCCTCGAAGTAGAGATAGGTGAGGATGTCGGCCGCGGAAAGCGAGCCGCCGGGGTGGCCGGACTTCGCCGCGTGCGTGGCGATCACAACACCTTGGCGAATGCTGCTGGCGTGCGCCTTGAGCTCGTCATTTGAATGCCG
>JAGAWD010000330.1 GCA_017941585.1 Olsenella sp.
GCTTGGTGATGGAGCCGACGAGGGTGCCCTCCGTGTCGATCATGTCGTCGTTCACGATGCAGGTCTTGCCCTCGATGTTGCCGATGATGCCCATGACCTCGGCCGCGTTGTGCCTGGGGCGGCTCTTGTGCGCGATGGCCACCTCGCAGTTGAGGTAGTCCGACAGCTTCTTGGCCACCTTGGCGCGACCCATGTCGGGGGAGACGACCACGGTGTTCTTGAGGTCGAAGTTCTTCTCGGCGAAGTAGTCGCCAAACTGGTAGAGGGCCGTGAGGTGCGTGACGGGGATGTCGAAGAAGCCCTGGATCTGGTTGGAGTGGAGGTCGAGCGTGATGACGCGGTCGACGCCGGCCGCCTCGAGGAGGTTGGCGACGAGACGCGCCGTGATCGGCTCGCGCGAGGCCGCCTTGCGGTCCTGGCGTGCGTAGCCGTAGTGGGGGATAACTGCCGTGAAGTTGGCCGCACTGGCGCGCGTCGCGGCGTCGGCGACGATGAGCGTCTCCATGAGGAGGTCGTTCACGCTCTGGCCGGCGATGGACTGGATGAAGAAGACCTCGCAGCCGCGGACGGTCTCCTCGAAGCGGGCGTACGTCTCGCCGTTGGCGAACTTCTCGAGCTTGAGGCCCGAGAGCTCGAGGTGCAGGATGTCAGCAATGCGTTGAGCAAGCTTGGGGTTGCCCGTTCCGGAGTAGAGGCGGATGTTCTTGTCGACGTTGAGGGGCTTGCAAAGGTTCTCGTACATTGCTACTTGTTCCCTTTCTCGAGACGCTCTCGACGCAGTTCCACGTAACCTTCGACTATGCGCGTGTCAGCGCGCTCGACGGCGAGCGCGCCGGCAGGTACGTCCTTGGTGATGCAGGAGCTCGCGCCCGTGAGCGCGTCTGCCCCGATGTTGACCGGCGCGACCATCATGGTGTCGGAGCCGATGAAGGCGCCGTCGCCGATGGTGGTCTTGTTCTTGTTGACGCCGTCGTAGTTGCAGGTGATCGATCCGCCGCCGATGTTGACGTGCGCGCCCATGGTGGTGTCGCCGATGTAGGAGAGGTGCGGCACCTTCGAGCCCTCGCCCACGGTGGAGTTCTTGAGCTCTACGTGGGTGCCGGCCTTGGACCCCTTGAGGAAGTGGGTGTTTCCACGCAGGTAGGCACGCGGGCCGCAGGTGACCTCGTCGTCGATGGCGGAGTCGACGATGATCGTCTCGTCCACGGTGCAGGCGTTGCCCACGGTCGCGTTCTCGAGGCGGCTGTTGGGGCCGATCACGCAGTCCTCGCCGACGGTGGTCTTGCCCCACACGAAGGTCTGGGGCAGAAGCGTCGTGTCGCGCCCGATGGTGGCCTCGGCGCCGACCCACACCTGGTCGGGGTCGAGCATGCTCACGCCCTCGGCCATGAGCCGCTCGTTGATGCGGCGCTGCATGACCTTGGTGGCCTCGGCCAGCTGGATGCGGCTGTTGACGCCGAGAAGCTCCGCGTAGTCGTCGCAGTGGACGGAGGCCACGGGCTCGCCCATGCCGACGTAGATGCCCACCATGTCGGTGAGGTAGTACTCGCCCTGGACGTTGTCGTTTCCGATCTTGTCGATGTTTGCCGAGAGGCGCCCGCCGCAGAAGCAGTAGACGCCGGAGTTGCACTCGGTGAGGGTCGCGCGCTCCTCGGGCGTGCAGTCCTTGTGCTCGACGATGGCCTGCACCTTGCCGGCGGCGTCCATCTTGACGCGGCCGTAGCCCGTTACGTCGGGCGGCGTCATGGTCAGCACCGTGCAGGCGTTGTGCTCGGCCTTGGTCTTCTCGACGAGCGATGAGATCGTCTCGGGGCGAACGAGCGGGGAGTCGCCCGAGAGGACGACGACGGGGCCGGAGAAGCCGCCGAGGGCGTCGCGCACCACGCGGACGGCGTGGCCGGTGCCGAGGCGCTCGGTCTGCTCGACGAACTCGACGTCCTTATCGTCGGCAAAATAAGAGCGCACCTCGCTGGCGCCATTTCCGACGACAACTACGATGCGCTCGACGTCTGCCTTGCGGGCGGAGTTGACGGCCCACCACACGAGGGGCCTGTCGAGAAGCTTATGCATTACCTTGGGATGGCGGGACTTCATGCGCGTACCCTCGCCTGCGGCGAGGACGATCGCGGTAACACCCATGTGTGAGCCTCCAACGTTGAAGCGTGGCCGCCGCTCGCTGCGGCAGACAAATTTCACGGCTCATACATGATAACGCAGGCGCGTCCCGCCCGCCGACGCATTGTGCTCGGCAAATGATTAACACAGCCTTCGAACCGTTTGCACACAAAGCGTGCGGCACGCATCGTGCGCGAGGGCGCCGCGCTGCTCGAGTCGATATGGGACCTGGACGAGGAAGCCGTTGCCGCGGGCATCGCCGCCGCCCACGACGGCGGATGCGCCCCGGCCTTCTATAACAACGAGCAGGCGCTGCGCGCCGTCGTCAGGTCTGCCCTGATTGCGGCTGCCGACCACTATGCCGAGGTGCAGGAGCTTCCCTCTGGCCGGGGTCTGGCCGACATCGTCTACCTGCCGCGCCACGGCGACCCGGCGCCCGCGCTCGTCGTCGAGCTCAAGTGGGACAGGAAGCCCGACTCCGCCATTGCCCAGATCCTGGATCGCGACTGCCCGGCCGTGCTGCGTGCGTGGGGAGGACCCGTGCTTCTCGTCGGCGTGACCTACGAGGCCAAGTCCAAGGCCCACCGCTGCACGATCACCGAGCTGGCGGGCTGACGCGGCGGATCGATTCTGCCTCACCATCTCTGCTCATGGGACCGTCGCTCCGCCGGTCCAATGGAGAATCGAGCGTCCCCCCGCATTGTTCGCATGAGGCGTTTTCGGTGTCTTCGAAGCTTTGGTGGGTTGCCTGACGAAAGCCCGGCGCAAAACCCGGTCGAGTGCGGGACTGGGCGACGCACTCGAAGTGGTTTTGCGCCGGAGCGCACTCGAAGCCATTTTGCGCCGGAGGGTCCTCGTGGACGTCGCACTCGAAGCCGTTTTGCGCCGGGCTCTAGGGGAGAGGCGAACCCTGGGCCTGAGCCGGCGATTGCCGATGCAACGGAGGATGCTGCCCCATGCACCAGATTGGGTCCCGCGCATGCTGCTGGCCGACGCGACGCGCGGCGAGCGCTGCCTGGCGCCCGCGATGATTTATCCTATTTGAGAAAGTGCCTGCCGCGTGCGGCCGCGACCTTCCGGCTGGGCCGGCACCCGAGACGACAAGGGATGGAGATGGTTGAGTTGGGTCGTGTTTCTCGTTGCAGGAGCTTGCTGGCGGCCGTCGTTGCCACGGCCGCTGTCGTGATGGTGTCCCTCTGTGCGTTTCCGCCGTTTGCCCTGGGCGAGGACGCGACGCCACTGCAAACCAACTCCTCGGCAGACAGCGGCGCGCAAACGGTGCACTTCTCCGGTGCCGACTTCACGTTTCCCGAGGCGTGGCGGGGTAGGGTCGAGCCGCGCATCCGCAATCTCAATCGCATCCAAGAATACGTTGGGTACCGTAATGGCATTCTGCTGGCTTGGGACCCTACTATGGCCGACCACCTCGATCAGTGGAGGGACAACTGGAGTCCAATCGACTATGGGGATATCTGCGACGAGACCCTGCCCGACGGCACGGTGCTCATCTTTGGCGCTGGCAACGACACTGCCTGTACTGTAGAGATAAAGGACCCACAGGGACGCGAGGGGTGTCTCACGACTTTTGCCGACCCCAGCATCTTTAGGACCTCTATGAGCAAGTCCGACATGGCGTCCTTTCACAGGCTCCAGGCGGAGACGGGGGGAGTGCCGGAGAGCACGAGCAACCGCGACACGGCCATCGCCTTCCTGCGGGAGTGCGCCAAGCGGCTGACCATCACCCTGCCTCCCACGGATAGGCCGGAGGACAGGGTGCGCCAGATGCACCGCCTCTACAACCCCTACTCGGGCGAGCACTTCTACACCGCGAGCGAGGTGGAGCGCGACAGCCTGACCGCCGCGGGCTGGAACTACGAGGGCGTCGGCTGGACGGCTCCGGCCTGGGGCGACGCGGTCCATCGCCTGTACAACCCCTACGCGGGGGACCACCACTACACCACCTCGCGGGAGGAGCGGGACGCACTGACCTCCGCGGGCTGGAAGTACGAGGGCATCGGCTGGCGCTCCGGCGGCAACGTGCCGGTGCTTCGCCAGTACAACCCCTACGCCGCCACGGCCACCCACAACTACACCACCAGCGAGGGCGAGCGCGGCATGCTCGTCTCCGTCGGCTGGCGCGACGAGGGCGTGGGCTGGTACGGCGTGTAGGCCCGTCGAGAGGCACCTTGGCCTTTTGGCGCATCGACGGGCCTCTCTCGTGGGCGGCACAATACCGCTCTTTGGACAGCGCTTGTGGAAGTCGGGATGAAGGACGACCCTTTTCGGTTTTTGACACAGGGCCATCCAAGAGCTATCCACCAGGGACATTAACCTAGAACAACGAAGAGTCGCGAAAGCCGTTCGGTTTGCCGGGCGCCAACTCGTTTTCTCCTCCCGATCCCACGCTACGGCAGGTGTAGGGATTGAGCCTAACCTCAAAACCGTGCGAAATAATGTATTATTAAAACCTCAAAAACGTGTGAAATGAGACCGCTTCATAACCTCAAAAATGTGCATTAGAGGAGGTAGATTATGTTTAAGAGAAAGGCTTATGAGCGACTCCTCGCATGGAAAGAAGAGAGCGCGGGGGCGAGCGCAATGCTCGTGGAGGGTGCCAGACGCGTGGGGAAGTCGACGACCGTAAAGGAGTTTGCGCGCGCAGAGTATGACTCGTACGTCATTATCGATTTCTCGTTGGCAACTGATGACTTCAAACAGGCGTTCTTAGACCTCAGAACCGATCTCGATGGCTTCTTCCTCTATCTCTCCGCTGCCTATGGGGTAACGCTCGTTCCCCGAAAGTCTCTCGTTGTCTTTGACGAGGTTCAGCTGTTTCCGCCCGCCCGCGAGTTCATAAAACATCTCGTAATGGATGGTCGCTACGACTACGTGGAAACGGGATCGCTCATATCCATCAAGCAGAACGTCAAGGACATTCTCATCCCGTCTGAGGAAGAATCGTTTCGCATGCATCCCATGGACTTCGAAGAGTTCCTGTGGGCGATGGGAGAAGATGCTCTCGCCAATCTCATTCGGTCGTCGTTCGAGAGGGGTGCGGGGCTTCCTGCTGACATCCATCGAAAGGCCTCACGCCTCTGGCGGGAGTACATGCTCGTGGGGGGAATGCCCCAAGCGGTTGACGCGTATCTGCCTGGGCGTGATATGGCTGCGGCTGACCACGCCAAACGTCTCGTGCTCAAGCTCTACAGAGATGACATCGAGAAGTATGGTGGCCTTGCGGCTAAGAGGATAAAGGCTGTCTTCGACTCTATTCCCGGTCAGCTTTCAAAGCATGAGAAGAAGCTGGTATATACGCAGGTCGAACGTGGCTCGCGGTCGCGTGACTTCATGACCGCCTTCTCGTGGCTGAAGGAGGCGGCGACGGTCAACCTGTGCACGTTGTCCGAAGACCCGTCCCTAGGCCTGGCGCTAAGCGAGGACGATACGACGGTGAAGTGCTATCTGGCCGATACGGGTCTCCTCTCGACCATGGCGTTTTCGAGCACGGCGGACGGCATGCCCGAAGTGTACCGACGGGTGCTCCTGGGTGACGCCGCAGTGAATGAGGGGATGCTGGCCGAAAATGCCGTTGCGCAGCAACTCGTCGCGTCGGGCCATGAGCTCTATTTCTACGCGCAAGCTTCAAAAGAGGCTGCCGAGCGAATGGAGATTGACTTCCTGACGGTGTCGCCGTTTCCCGACGCGGCAATGAAGCCGAGAGTGAGCCCCATAGAGGTTAAGTCGGGAAAGCGTTACACGCTTGTGTCCCTCGGCAAGTTCCGGCAGAAGTTCGGAAGGCGAGTTGGCGTCGAGTATGTACTCCATGATCGACCACTTGAGATCGACGGGAACCGCCATCTGCTGCCTCTGTACATGTCTTTTTGCCTGTAGTCTGTAGCTGGCGTCAGTTTGGGAGACGGGGCGACGATGGGTCCGACTCAGTGGGTATGTTTTTGATCGAGTGCGCTTGGAGAGAGAGCGGAGGACAGAGCATGGCAAACGAGATGCAAGCCAACACCACGTGGACGTTCATGGCGGAGTGCAAGGTTCCGAAGGAGGTCGAGGCGATGCTGGTGCCCGGCGAGCGCGCCGAGTATGCCTTCAAGACGGTGCGCGACGTGGCGGTGTTCACCAACCGGCGACTCATCGTGCGGGACGCGCAGGGGATAACGGGCAAGAAGGTCGAGCAGTACTCGCTTCCGTGGAGCGCGGTGAACATGTGGTCCAGCGAGAACGCCGGCCACCTTGACTTCGACAGCGAGATCGAGCTGTGGACGCGCGCCGGGCACGTCAAGATTTCCCTCAAGCGAGGGGCGGACGTGCGCAAGATCGACAACCTCATTGCCGCGTACGTCCTCGGCTGACGGCGTGCTGGCAACCGAGGGAGTAGGCGGACGAGGACGTCGCCGAGAAGCGCGCCCATAGCGTCGCAGACGTGACGGACGTCCTGAGGTCCAGGTATGGGCTGTGAGGTGAGGGTCTCCGACGAGTTTGCCGCTCGTCTCGGTGAGGCGATTGCCTACAGGGCGGACAACTACGGCCTGCGCGATGCTTGAGGATAGCTATCACATAGCTGCACTTAGCCATCGTATAACTGCATATAATCTATCAATTTCGAATTATAAATTTATCGATTCTGGGCTTCGTCTTGGTCCCTCATCCGTGCTACGATGGCACCCGACCGATGGTCGGCCTCACGTGCGGGCAGCGCCTCCCTACGATCGAGAGGAGTTGCCATGGACCTTATCATTGCGACGACGCATTTGATTGCGGAGCTGTTCAGGGCCCTCAGGGCCCTCGCCGAGTTCGAGGACTCGGCGCGCGGGAGAAGGGGCCACACCGACGCACGTAGGCCGAGGCACCTGCGGGAATGAAAAAGGGGCCTCAAGGCGCTGGCACGCCTAAGGCCCTGAAGTAAAACCCAACGGCGCTGCCTAGAGAGAAGCGTAGGCTGGCCGTCGGTCACAGTTTACCCACCGTGGCAGAATCGAGTCAACGGCGTCTCGCAGAGGCGCCTTGGCTTGCTTGATTGAAAACCTTACCGCAACGGTGCAGAGGTAAATGCAACGGCTTTCGGTTTGTCCTGCAAAACGCGGGCGTTCGCGCGCAACAGGGTCGACCATTCGTGCGTCGGGTGTGGCAAATCACCAGCTCGCGCCCTAGA
>JAGAWD010000331.1 GCA_017941585.1 Olsenella sp.
GACCCCTCGGCCCCGTAGCAGCGCTCGACGGATACGAGGTTCGGCGTGTTGCCGCAGCAGTACCAGGGCTGCGAGCTAACCAATCCGTCCACGGGAGTCTTGAGGGCGGCCTGCCAAGCGCTCACGCTCTGCACGCCAAGCCACCCGTCGACCTCGAGCTCGCCCGTGGCCTCCCAGGTGTTGGAGGCCTCCGTCACCGGCTCCGCGCCGTCCACCATCGACCAGCGCGGCACGCCGTAGCCGGTGATGCGGGAGTCCCCGCGCGAGTAGCTGCGCTCAAGCACGGCACCGCCGCTGTATCCAGCACTGTAGCCGGTGTTGCCCTCCACCGTGTACACGTGCGCCGAGTCGTACCCCACGACCATGCCGGTGTGGTACTCGTCGCCGCGAGACCCGAAGAAGACCTGCGCCCCCAGCGAGGGCTCACCGCTCCACTGGTTCGCCGCCCGGTAGTAGCTCGCCGAGAACGCGCATCCCGCCCCGCAGCCCTTGCTGGGCTGGTTCGTCATCGCCTTCGCGACCTCGAGCCCGAACTCCTGCACCAGGCACCAGTCGTAGAAGATGTCGCACCAGTCGTACCCGTTCTTGGCGAAGTTGTAGAGGTCGGTCTTGTCCAAGGCCTCGGCGTACTTGTTCCACTTGCCCTGCGGCGGGACGTATCCCACCTGGGACTTGGCAAGCGCTACGACCCTTTCCTGTGGCGTGCTCATGCTAGGGCACCCCCTCTCGGGATGACGACCGTGCCGCCGTCGTCACCGCCGCCCAGCTCCGCCATCACCGGCGAGAGCACCGCCATCACCAGCGCGACCACCAGCCCGCGCATCTGCGGCTCCACGACGCACCAGCCCACGATCAGATCCACGTTGGCGACGAGGACGCCGATGACGCCCTGCACCACCGTGCGAGCGAGACGCCACTGCCACTCGTTGCTGTTCAGGAACTCACCCATGTCAAACCGCCTTCCTCATCTGCTCGAAGTCGTTCTCGAGCACCGCCACCTTCTTCTCGATCGCGTACTGCCGCTCGATCATCGAGTTGTGCTTGGCAACCTGAATCGCCAGGTTGTCGAGCTTTACTTGGATGACCGCCTGGCTCCGCGAGTTGGAGACGAGGACGCCAACGAGCGTCAGCACCCCCGTGACCACCGCCGTGATCACCGACTCCATGGGACCCCCTTCGCTTGGGAATTCAACTGTCAAGCGAATCGTCCCCCCGCGTCACAAACCGCCGTTTGTTGGTGCAATTACTGTCCGCCGCATGCGCTATGCTCCCCGTAAGCTCGGATGCTCTATGGTTTACTGGACTCATCAAGACAACCCGCAACGAAGAGGAGCTGTGCCATGGGCCTTTTCGATGTCCTGTTTGGAAAGAAGAAGCCGGCCTCGAACGGCGATGCCGCAAAGCCACAGGGAACCGTGACGAAGGGCTTGGCGCCACGCGCGTCATCGCGGGGGTCCGTGTTCCTCACCAGACTCGGCATCAACGCCGGTTCGGTGGACGAGCTGAGGTCAGGCTTCATCGCTATCGACTTTGAGACGACAGGCCTCGACCCCAAGGGCGACAGAATCGTCGAGGTCGGAGCGGTCAGGTTCGAGAATTGCGAGCCAGTCGACAGGTTCTCCATGCTCATCAACCCGGGGCGGCGCATGCCCCCGTCCGCCACGGAGGTCAACCACATAACGGACAGGATGCTCCTAGGCAAGCCCAAGGAGCGCGAAGCCATGGGCTCCATCGTAGAGTTCCTGGGAGACGCGCTCTTGGGAGAGACGCCGCTGGTCGCTCACAACGCGCAGTTCGACATGTCCTTCCTCGCGGAAGCATTGGCGAGGAACGGAATCAACGCGATCATCCGCAGCGCGGACACCCTCATGTGGTCTCGCATGCTGGTGAGGGGGCTTTCGAACTACAAGCAGGGCACGGTTGCCCGGCGTTTCAGGATAGTCAACAAGGACGCACACCGCGCAGAGTCCGACGCGGAGGTATGCGGGCGGATCATGTCGAAGCTCGTGGGCATCGCCGGGAAGGATGCGTCATGCGACAGCTGCCTCGTGACCAGGAGCATCCCTTCGGAGGAGGAGCTTGAGGTCTGCGCATACATACAGGACAGCATCGTCCGCTCCGGCGGGAGAGCCGAAGGGCTAGGTTTCTACCATGGCACGAAGGGCTACGTCAAGGTCACGCGCACGCACAGGGTGGCGAAGTTCAAGTTCACCAAGAAGGGCAGGTACATGGTGCTCGAGAGGTCGGGCCTGCCGGATGGGTACCCGTACACCGAGCCCTGCACGATGACCGAAGGCGGTACGGACTACGTCCGCTTCTATTTCAACAGCCCGTACGACCTAGAGCCGTTGCGCGGCCACTTCTTCGACGTATACACGAGGGTCAAGAAGGAACTAGACGATCTCTTCCCGACCGGCTCGTCCTTCGAGGAGAGCGACACTGAGTCCATCGCAAGGAGGAACAGGCTCCATGACGAGGATGTCGCCCGTCTGCTAGAGTCGGCCAGGCTCCGCACGAGTATCCATGACATGGAGCAGAAGCCCTCGATGCGGACCGCAAGCGAGCAGCAGGTCGACAGGGCCTCTATCGAGATATCGCCCAAATACTCAAGGGAGCCCCTGAGCAAGGTCAGGAACAAGGGCAACAGGTCAAAGGGGTTTGACGAGGGCTACTCGTTCTGGGAGCTCGGGGACGACGAGAGGCGTCACGGCAGCGTAGAGGACTCCCTTGAGTACTTTGATTTGGCACGTATGGCGGGATACCTGGAACCCGCCCTCTACGAATCGTATGCCCTCGCATTCCGCAAGCTGGGGGCATATGACGACGAGATCGCGATTCTGGACGAGGGAATAGATCGGCTCGGCCCTGACGGCAGGCTTGTCGCCCGCAGGGATAAGGCCTTGCAGCTGCTCGTCAGGTCTAGAGAGAAGGCGGCAAGGGAGGCCGAGAAGAAGGCTGCGGCAGAGGAGCGTCGCAGGGCCGCGGAGGCGAAGCCAAGGCCCGAGGCACCGAAGAAGGCGCCGGTGGATCGGCCCGTGATCCTAGACCAGGAGATCCCCGAGGGCGTTTTCGGCGCCAGGGCGATCATCAGGCTGGACGACGACTTCAACGTGCTGGAGGTGTACCCCTCGGTGGCCGAGGCGTCACGGAGCACGGGCGCCAATGCGAAGAGCATTCGCGAGGCGGCCAAGGGCAAGCAGCGCCATGCCGGCGGGTTCGTCTGGAGGTATGCAGACGAGGCGGAACGTCAGGATTAGCTAGCCGTGAGATATCCCGCCTGCCCGGCCCGGTCGATCACCATCCGCGCGTACCCGTACGCCGAGCCGCTGTACTGCGTGCCGTTCCCGCCGGTCAGGTGCGTGTCGTTGTAGAACGTCCCCATGCCGGAAACGCCAGCGGGTAGGGTCCACGTACTATCCGCGTATATCGTCGTGAGGTTCGAGCACTGGGCGAAGGCGTAGAACAGGTCCGCCAGCGACGACGGGTCCAGCCCAGAGAGGTCGAGCGTGACAAGTCCCGAGCACGCGTTGAAGGCATAGCGCAGCGAGGCCAACCCGTGGACGTTCGCCCAGCCGGTAACGGCAGTGAGCGTCGTGTTGGAGTAGAACCAGTAGTCGATGCTCGCCAGCGTGACGCCCGCGAGGTCAGACTTGAACTCGCACGTCCGAAGAGAAGCCCGCTGCTCGTACCAAGGCGTCGCGCCAACGGCCTGGTAGTGCGCGTTGACGCACATCCGCCCCGTCGCCAGAATGGTCCGCTGCGCGTCGGGTGCCTGCGTGGCCGTGATCTCGAGCGCCCCCGTGTCGTAGAGGTGCGCCCACACCCACACGCGAGCGTCGGCGTTGGGGTTGGTCAGCACGCCGTTGGCACCGAGGACGAGGTTGTTCTTCCCAGCCGTGCTCGTGGGCACGTAGCCGGTCCCGCCAACGAGGCGGTTGCAGCCGTATAGTACCGACGTGTACACCGAGATCGCGCTGTTGTCGAAGCTCGTTGCGAAGACGGACTCGAGCCTCCCGCAGCTCGTGAACATCTGTCGCACGTCGGTCGCCCCCGAGCACTGCTCGAAGCCACGCACCTCGGTCATCTGATTCATGCCCGTGCACCAGTAGCCGTAGTTGGTCATCCCGGCACTAGACCAGTCCGAGTCGAATACGACCTTCCTAATCTGGGCGCGGATCGAGTGCCAGGGCCGTGCGGAGTCCGAGGAGTATCCGGCGGTGTTCACCTCCCAGCACTGCGAGATCGTGCCATGGTCCGAGCTGCGCCCGTCCCGGTAGTTGAACTCGAGCGTGCCGTCCGTAAGCAGCATCGCCCGCGCCTTCACGCCCACGTCCCAGGAGAGCGCCAGTATCGCCGCCGCCATGTCTCCTGGCTGGTACTGGGTCGAGAGCCCGTTCTGCCCCCGTATCGCGTCCGCGATGTCCGAGAGGACCGACTCCGACAGGATGCCCGACTCAAGCTGCATGTACGACTGCGCCTGGTAGTTGCCGGCGTCCGTGCCGTCGAGCGCGGTCACGGCGGCCGCCATCTGGCCGGGCTTGTACAAGGTCGCCACGCCCGCCTGGTACCTGATAGCGTTCGCTATGTCCGTAAGCACCCGAGTGCTGATAGTCCCCACAGCCATCAGAAGTTCACCCCCGAGAGGTCGTCCAGCGCCGCGATCGCGTCGTCCACGTACTTCTTGGTGGCGAAGTGCGCGTTCGCAGTCGGTGCGATGCCCGAGACGGCCCCGGTGAAGGTCGCGCCCGCCAAGGCAGCGTAGGCGGACAGGTCGATGGAGATGTCGTTGTTGGCGTCGATGGAGAGCGGCGAGGATGCCGTGTAGCTCGACCCGCCCCCGAAGACGTTGCCGATTCCCGTGCCGTAGAGGAAGCAGCCACCGCCGTTCAGGGCGTTGCAGTCGCGGTTTGCCTGCATCAGCGCCCCGGTCGTGGGGTTCAGCAGCAGCGTGCCGCTCCTCACGCGCCGCCTAACGTTCCCGTCGTAGGCGTTGCCGCTCGCCCCGGCCGCCAGGTCGAGTGCCGTCGTGGGCACGATGCCCTGAAGAGCGGGAAGCTCCAGGATGCCCTTTAGCGTCACGTACGTCGGCCCGCTCATGGCCGTCACGATGGAGAGGGTGCCCTGAATCGTGTGCAGCACCCAGTCACCCACGGCGATGTCGGTAATCCCCGAGTAGGAGGCGTCAATCGCCTGGGTGGATCCTTCCGCCACATAGCCCACGTTCTGGATCAGCCACAGCCTTGGGTGCAGGTCGGAGGCTCCGGCGCAGCCCGAGAGGTCAACCGACAGCACGCCGTTGGAGAGCGAGAGCGGGCTCTGTGGCGTGAAGGTCGTCCCGTCGGCGCCGGCGGGTCCGGTCGGCCCGGTGGCGCCCGTCGGCCCCTGCGGCCCTACGAGGTCCGCCGAGCTCGTGCCCGATGCGGAGGTCACCGAGAGCACCGTGCCGCTCCAGGAGTGCGTGCAGGAAATGCCGTCGTCGCCGTCAGCACCAGCCGCGCCTGTGTCGCCCTTCGGCCCCGTGTCGCCGGTGTCGCCCTTGGGTCCCTGTGGCCCGGTCGCGCCGGTGTTCCCGGTGTCTCCTTTGTCTCCCTTGGGTCCCTGTGGGCCGGTCGC
>JAGAWD010000332.1 GCA_017941585.1 Olsenella sp.
CCGAGACCGGGTGGCTGGCGCTGGTGGGCGAGTCGATGCCGGCGACCATCTGGTACGGCGAGGGGGAGGAGTGGAAGACCAAGGGCGCGACGTGCGGGCAGATAAGCGCCGATGCGAGCGCGCTGCTGTCTTCGCTGAGGGAGCAGTCCGATAATACCAAAGAATCTCTTGATTTCCTATACCAGACCCTCGACAAGGACTTCGTGCAGGGCATTGAGGTTGCGGAGAGCGAGGCGGGCGTGAAGCTGGTGCTGAAGCTGTACGACCCCGTGGACGACGGGGAGACTGAGAAGGAGGTGGAGGTGCCGCTGGCCGGCTCAGCGCAGGTGGCAGCGTTGGCGAAGCAGGTGGACAAGAACACGACACGCATCCAGAAGCTCACGACCAACAAGGCCAACGCGCCCGTCGAGGTTGAGAGCGAGGATGCGATGGCGGCGATGATAGCTGCGGGCGAGGTGGTGGCGGGTCAGATTTACTTCATAGCCGAGGAGGAGTGATGCTGTGGATAGGCGGGAAGAAGCCCGGACGCATTTATATCGGAAGCCGCGCCGTGGCTGCGCTGTACGTGGGCGCACGGCTCGTGTGGCAGGCCGTGCGGTCGTGCTTCGGCAGCGGCCGGTGGGTGAGCCGCAAGCCGTGGCTGGGTAAGGAACGATGGAAAAACAATTAAACTTCACAACATAATGGCAACGGAAGAAACAACATCGATAAAAGGCTACGACGAGCCGTTCGAGGGGCACACGGGCGCTGAGGTCGAGGAGTTCCTGAAGGGTAAGCTCCGGGCTCACGAGAAAGCGATAAACGACCGTGCTACCCTCGACATGAGATTCGAGCCCGCGGAGGACGGCACGAAGGGCACGCTGAGCATACGCGACGCGAAGGACCAGACCATAGGCAGCTGCGAGATACCGATGGGCGGCGGTCAGTCGTCGGCCGAGGGTATAGCGGTAACTAAACTTACGGCGAGCGTAGACAAGGCCACGCTGCGCACGGGCGACGAGTGCACGCTGATTTACAGCTATGACAACATATACTCGGGCGGCCCGACGGCAGGGGCTCCTACCGGGCGCATGGCGCGCATCGAAGTGGAGATTGTTGGCGCGAGCATGGCAACTCTCTATAAGACCACCGTGCGCAATGTGTCGCGCGGCGAGTACACGCTGGCGATAGGCAAGTACCTCCAGGACGGCGACAACGCCGTGTACGTCCGCGCCTATGTGGCCGACGACGCGGGCGAGGAGAAGATGCGTCAGGCGTACGTTAAGGTGTCGGCGCTGAGCATAGCCTTAGAAAATCTGTTCACCTACGACGAGATGGTGCGTACGGGAGGCTACGACGAGGGGCGGAGCATAGGCGTGCCGTTCTCGGTCAGCGGTCCCGGCAACAAGTCGGTGATGCTTTATGTGGACGGTTTGCTTAACCAGACCAAGGATTTCACCCGCGACGGCGTGAGCCGCGGTTCGTTCCAGCTGGCAGGTCTGCTTTCCGGCATGCACAGCGTGCAGATGGTGGCGGAGGCGCAGAGCGAGGGCGTGACAGTGCGCTCTGCGAGCTACTTCCTTGACATCTA
>JAGAWD010000333.1 GCA_017941585.1 Olsenella sp.
CAGCGACTCGAAGTCGGCCTTCAGGTCCTCGTCGCCCCTGCGGACCACAGTCGAGACCAGGCCGTTGGAGCTGGTGTTTGCCCAGTAGGCGTCGAGATCGCCTCCCGAGACGAGAAACTGGGTCATCGACCAGGGGTTGTAGATCTCCCCCACGCCTCCGAAGGTAAAGCCGTCGTACCAGTCCTTGACCGCCTGGCGGCTGTCTGCGAGACCGTACTCGTCGAGCGCCGCGTCAACCTCCTCCTGCGTGAAGCCGAAGGCCGTCTGGTATGCGTTAGTCGACGCCGTCACCACGCGAAGGTTGTTGAGGTCAGAGAAGATCGACTCGCGCGAGACGCGCGTGACGCCCGTGATGAGCGCTCTCTGCATGTCCGGGTTGGTCTTGAACGTGGCGTTCATAAGGGCGCGCATGAAGCCGCCGACCTCGTCCCAGCAACCGGCCGTCCACGCCTCCTGCATGGGGGCGTCGTACTCGTCGAGCAGCACCACCGGACGCACCCCCCAGTGACGCCGCAGCATGGAGCAGAGCTGACCCAGACAAGAGGATGCGGTAGCGCCGTCCATGTCATCGGAGACACGGGCGAGCAGCGCCCGGTCGTCATCCGTGAGAGCGACGGAGGCCCCCAGGTAGTCGTGTGCGCGCACGGCCACGCGGATCACCTGGCGCATCTGGGCCATGATCTCAGCTGACGAGGGACCCTTGCAGCGGGCGAAGGAGAGCGAGACGACGGGAATCGTGCCCTGCAGGGCCCGCATCTTTGGGTCCTCCCAGACGGAGAGGCCTCCGAAGAGCTCCTCGCCGCGACCAGAGAACTCCATGGAGAGGAAGCAGCGGACGGTGTCGAGGTTGAGGGTCTTGCCGAAGCGACGCGGCCGACAGACGAGCGTGACGTCATCGCCCGCGCGCCACCAGTCGCGCACGAACGAGGTCTTGTCAACGTAGAAGTAGCCGCCGGTTCGCATGTCCTCGAACCCCTGCGCGCCAATCTTGATCTCGCGTGCCATGAGTGCCTCCCTACAGCTTGCCGCGACCTCCAGTGTAGCAGCCGACGGGCGCGATCGGCGCGGACCTCGCGCGCTAGAGAAAGAGGCCGAGGTACCAGTCGATGATCTGGCGACCAAACAGCATGCAGAACCAGCAGGCAAGTGCGATGGAGGGGCCCCAGGGAAACGCGTGGGAGTCGATGTCGGCGTCGGTGCCCGTTTCGGTGCCAGCGTCGGCGTCCGCGTTCGCGTCGGCGTCGCCTTCCTCCGAATCGCCACGCCCCGCGGCGGCTTCCCCTGGCTCACTGCCCGAGGGCGCGGGGGAAGGGCCCTCCCCTTCGGCCGCAGGCCTCGCTTGGGATGCGCCAAACGCGATTCCGATCACGCAGGCAACGATGATGAGCAGTAGGCACTGCTGCCAGCCAAAGTAGAGCGCGGCGACCGCAAGGAGCTTCACGTCTCCCCCACCGACGCTCTCGCGCCCCAGCACGCGGTCCATCACGAGGGCGACCACCACCAGGGCGGCACCCACCGCGAGTGCCGACACGAAGGACGAAACAAGCACACCGGAGGTCGTCACGCCGGAAGGAAGAAGCCCCAGCGACCCCGCGCACAGCACGTACGCGACGCGCACGATGACGGCGAGGACGATGCAGGCGTTCGGAATGACGTACTCGTCGATGTCGGTGAGCGAGAGCACGAGCAGGATGCTCGCAAACGCAAGCATCTCGAGCGCCTCGAGCGTGAGCCCGTAGCGCACCACTATGGTCACGTATGCGACGGCGCAGACCAGCTCGGTCACGGGATAGCGCACGGAGATGCGCTCGCCACAGTAGCGGCACCTTCCACGCGAGAGCAACCAGCTCGCCACCGGCACCAGGTCGCGCGCGGCGAGCACGTGCCCGCAGGTGGCGCAGTGGCTGCGCCCGCGAAGGACGCTCTCCCCATGGGTGAGCCTCCATGCAAGGCAGTTGAGGAAGCTGCCCATGACCAGCCCGAGCAGGAAGGTCACGAGCAGCGCGTATGCAGTCGTGATCGGGGTGGCAAACAGCATCGCGGAAGGCCTACTTCGTGGACGCTGAGCCAGAGACCATGCCCATGCCCTCGGCAAGCGAGGTGGCGGCGCTCTCGGAGCCAGAGCCGTCCTTGGAGCCACTGGCGTTGCCGGCATGGCCCCTCTCGTAGAACGTGAGGTGCGCCTGCACGGAATAGGGCTGTGCGTTCGACGAGCCACTGCCCGCATTGCTGGCGCTCCCGCCGGCGCTGAGCTTCGCCGTGTTGTCAGTCAGCGTGAAGTCGTCTATGGAGCACGGGAAGACGCCATGCACGAGCGTGTTCAGGATGACGCGCGCCTCCTGGTAGGACGAGCACCCATACGAGAGCTCGACCCCGCGCCGGACGGTGTCCGAGTCGCCCGAGGTGACATCCTCGAACTTCAGCGTATATCCAAGCGTGGGTGCAAGCGTGCCGTTGAGCTGTGCCATGAGGGGCTGCACGTTGTCGTAGTTTGGCATCTCGACGGGGTTGATGCCGCTTGTCTTGTACTGCTGGATCGCCGCGCGCATCTTGTCGATCTGCCCCGCCTTCGCGGTATCGACAATCATCTCGTCCTGCACGGCCGCTATCTCGGAGTCGACGCGCGCAACGCTCTCCTGCGCGTTCTTGAAGATGAGCTGGTACCACAGAATCGCTATCGCGACGAGGGCGAGAAGAACGAGCAGTGCCTTCTCGCGCTTAGAGAACGTATAGCTAAGCATCGCTACGCCCCACCTTTCGCGCTTGTGCCCGCACCCAGCAGGCTCACGGTCACCGTGGCGACGACCTGCGCGGAGCCGTCTTCCGCAGACGTCTGCGCCGTCGCGACGGCCACGTTCGTCACGCCCTGCTGCCCAGAGAGGTTGGTGGCGATCACGCCCACCGTGTCGAGAGAGACGTTGGAGAGCGTGAGCGTGAGCTCAGTGCCCTTAAGGTTTACCTGGCTCACCGTACAGAGCGGCATGACCTGGCGCTCGATCATGTCGAGCACGGCAGGCGAGTCGACGCCCGAGCTGCTCGAGACCGGAGTGTACTTCTCGTACTCCGCGAGCACGGAGTCGTAGTCCTTCACCTGCTGGGCGATGGGGGCGAGGCCGGCGCGCGCGTCAGAGAGCTCGCGCTCCTTCTCCGCCACGCGCATGAGCGGACCCATAACGGCAAAGCGAACGAAGAGCACGACCACCACGAGCAGGATGATGCCAACGATCAGCACGCGCTTTCGGTCGGACTCGGCACGCTCGCTCACGTAGAGGTTCATCGTCCGCTTGGTGGGATAGTCAGACGACCCGCCCCCGCGCTTCTTCAGGAAGTCGAAGCTGACCTCCTTCTTCCAATCAATTGCCATTGACGCTCGCCTCCCCCGCAATCAGTCCGGCGTACGCCAGGTAGCAAACCGCGGCCTTCGCGTTGGCGCGCGTCTCCTCGGGCATGAGGGAGTTCACCAGCCAGACCGGATAGTCGAAGCTCGTGGCAATCGAGGCCACGAGCTGGTCAATGCCGGCACCGCCGCCCGAAAGGTAGATGTTCCTGATCTCGGTCTCCGGATTGCTGAAGTTGTAGAAGTTGACGACCTTGCTGATCTCGAACACCAGTCGGTCGAACACTGCGCCGCACTGCTCGGTCTCGAGGACGCCCTCGAAGTTCTTCTCGCGGTAGGTGCCGGCGACGTGCGGATCGACGGCCTTGAGGTCGGCAATGGCGCAGTCGACGTCATAGCATCCCGCCTCGACCATACGCGAGCCCATGAAGCGGTCCCCCTCGAAGAGCGAGATGTACATGCTCTTGTAGCCAATGTCCACCAGGACGGCCCCGTTGCCGGAGTCCTCCGGATGCTCGACGTTGTGGGCGTGCATGAGGTGCATGTTTGCCATGGGAGCCGGACACGCCACCTTGAGCCTGAAACCCGCGCGCTTCAGTATCTCGGCATACGTGTTCAGCGTCTCCTTGCGCGCGGCGGCCGCGAAGAGCTCCATGCGCGTGGGCTTTCCCTCCTCGTCCTCGACCATATTGTCCAGGGCGTAGTCGAACGCATAGCCCTCGGGATCCTCCGAGATGTAATCGCGAAACTCGAAGGGCAGGTTTATCTTGAGCTCGCTCACGCTCATCGGCGGAAGGGAGACATGGCGAAAGAACGCCCCCCGCTCCGCCAGCACGAGAGAGCAGTCCCTCGCGCGGATGCCCTCCTCCGCACGAAGCGTCTTGAGAAACTCAGCCATGACCTGGGGAGAAACAACCCCCTCATCGTTTACGACGTTTTCCGGAAGTCGCCGCGTGACGAAGTTCAGGCCATGGTCGCGATGGACGATCTTCACGTTGTCCATGCCAATGTCTATGCCTAAGAGGGATTGTGCCATGTTGTCCCTTGCCTCTAGTTTCACCATTTCCGGCGCGCGTGCCTGCGCACCACGCGGACGCGCATGCTTGTGCACCATCAAAAAGTAATTGTAGGGCTTTCTGACGCGTATGACACGCGCAACCGCTGTCGTAAGTCAAACGCATGGCCGAGGAGTAGGACGTGGGCAAGCGTGTGGACGCCCGTCCCGCTCGCACTGGGCTCGAACAGCGCGCCTTCGGCGCGAACTCGCCCAGCGCGGGCGGGGTGGGCGCCACGGCGCGAGCCCATTACAGTTTTCCTAGGCCCTGAGGGACCGCCCCGAGCCTTTGGGATTTCAACACTCTTCCGTCTCTTGATTCCCTAACCTTGTGTGCGGCCCCTCTGCGGGGCCGCTGGCCGACCGCCCCCGGACGGCCCTTCGCCCCTGCCTCTGGGAAGGCCCGGGGGGTGTTGCCGCCGGGGGATGGTGGTCCGCCCGGGAACGACTGATAGGGACCTGCCGCGCGGTTGCATCCGCGACGGCCGAGTAATGTGGGTGTCGCCCCTGCGGAGACGGTGGCCAGCCGACCTAGGAGGAGGTTACCACCATGTCCGCACGCAAGGAAGACCGCTTCGGCCCGCACGCCCTCTACCTCGGCATCGACGTCGGCAAGTCGTTCCACTGGGCCATCGGGCTCGACGCCTCCGGCGAGATCGTCGTCAACCGCAGGCTGGAGAACCGCCGGGCCGACGTCGACGCGCTGCTCGAGGAGGCGGCCTCCGCGGCGGGCGGCGGGGACGCGCTCGTGGTCGTGGACCAGAAGAACAACATAGGCTCCCTCGTCGTGAGGCGCTGCCGCGCCAAGGGCGTCGACGTGGGCTACCTGCCCGGCAAGGCCATGAAGCAGGCCAGGGACATGTTCCCGGGAACGGCGAAGACCGACCGCATAGACGCCGAGATCATAGCGAGGACGGCGCTGGGCATGCGCCGCGTCGTGCTGCCCATAGCGGAGTCCGACGACCTGGGCGCCTCCGTCTCGCTGCTGTCGTCGCAGCTCGCCTACTCCACCAGGCGCGCCACCATGGCCAGAAACCGCCTGCACGCCGTGCTGCTCGAGTCCGACCCGGCCCTCGAGGCCGCGTGCGACCTCTCGAGCGCCTGGCAGCTCTCCGTGATGTCCGAGCTCGGGGGCGCCGCCGGGATCTCCGCCGCGGGCAAGAGGCGCTACCGGTCGCTCTGCGGCAGGCTCCGCGCGAGGGAGGCCCCGCGGGACGCGCTCTGGGAGGCGGCCGTCGCCTCGGCACGCGACGGGTGGCACCCCGACGCCGAGGACGCGCTGGTCAGGAGCCTGGCGGCCGAGATACTGGCCGCCGACGCCGAGCGCGCATCGCTCGAGGCCGACATCGCCTCCAGGCTCGCGGGCGACGAGACCTACCGCTGCCTGCTCACCGTGCCCGGGATAGGCCCCAAGACGGCCACGGCGCTCGTCACCATGGTGGACGTGTCCCTCTTCGACGGGGACGACAGGCTCGCGAGCTACTGCGGGCTCGCCCCGGCCAACAGCCAGTCCGGGACCACCATCGACTCCGCGTCCAGCTCCAGGTCCGGCAACAGGCAGCTCAAGAACCTGCTGATCTTCAGCTGCAACTCGCTCGTCGGCACCAGGAACAGGTTCGGCAGGTACTACGACGCGTGCGCGTCGAGGGGCATGAGGCACAACCGCGCGCTCAAGGCCGTCGCCCGGAAGAGGCTCGGAGTCATATATGCGATCATGCGCGACCGGATTCCCTACGAGGAGCCTCCCGTCACCGAGAATGTTGAAAACTCTCATCCGGACCCCTTGACAAAACTATAGGGACACCCCCCTACCCGCGCGCCTTTCGGAGGGCCCATTAGCGGTTGCGCGACCCCACCATCTCACCAAGGGCCTCAATGAAATCGTCTGTGTCGCGCACCGCGACCACGGCCCCACTGCCGTCATGGCACTCGGTCGCTACGCAATCGAGCGAGGCCGCGACGGGCATGCCCCACATGCCGTTACCCTGGTGACGCTCGTCGCATTTGCTTACTCTATGCGCAGATGCACCAGTACCAAACGTCAACCTTGCAGCGTGCTTCCCGCGCATCCGCATGGCCTCCCTTGCTCGGTACCAATGAAGATACTGCCGCTATAAGCAAAATGTATTTGACGCACGCACAAAAAAAGGCCCCCGGATTGCTCCGGGGGCTAACGAACAAATTACAGGCTACCGACTACGAGGCAATAGAGATTGTAATCTTGCTGCCATCATACGTATAGGTAACGCCTTCGCCCTTGCCCCACGTAAGAGACTGTCCAGCAATGTTCTGTGCTGCACCGGTGCCAGTCCCAGTCTCACCCTGCGTAGCGAAGGCGTTGGTAGCAGTCGTCTCAACCGTACCATCAGCATTCAGATGATACACAGTGACAGAAGTAGGGGCATCGCTTAGCACCTTCGCCGTTGCAGCCGCATAGCCAGAGCGGATGTTGGCGGCGTCGGCCTCAACGCGAGCCTTGTTGAGCTGTGCGGTGAAGACAGGAATCGCGATGGCGACGAGGACGGCGATGATGGCGACGACGATCAGCATCTCCATCAGGGTAAAGCCCTTGTAGCCGCGCTTCTTCAGCTCTGCCTTCTTTGCGAGAATCATATCCTTCATATGAACCCTCCCTTTTCGAACGTTCGTGGCAATCCCCTACGGCAAAATGCCCAGAGCCGACGAGAAGGCCATAACCGATTGAATGTGCCTTAATAATAACTTGAAACAGAATTTTTTGCCACCAGATTGGTGCCTGTTTTTAGAGCGCAGGCACAGGTTCCAAGCATCCACGGGCCGCGCCTTGCGGCGCCATAAAACCAACATCTGCTCCACGGTCTTCTAATGCCTCGCAACCTTGTAGCGACTCGTCTCTGAGCTGCGCTTTCGCTGATAAAGTGCATAATAGCAACGAATCGGTCAGTGGCGCGCTAATTATTGCAAGCTATGCACAAGCATGCCCTGCTATCACGGACCCATGATTATCTATTTGACAGGCTTTACCGCCCTACTTCTTCTTCGCTCGTCACGCGCCGACGGGTTGCCGCACCTTGCCAAGGTTTGCGATGCCCCCTTGCCAGACACGTCCGGACGCGAGATGGCATGCGTGCTTCCGCAGCTTGCAAAGACGGGGTGTCTTGGACAGACTCCGCAAAGCGAATGGGACGTACTTGTCTCGAGCTCAAAGCATCGTACTCGTGGGACAAACGTACGCTCCACCATGTTGTCTCAGGCGATACCCGATGACTCCTTTCTCGAATTGGAGCTTCCCCCGGGCGCCCTCCAAAACACGGGTCTCCCAGCTGATTTGAGGGTTTTCATCGACTCTCCCGAGCTCAGCCTGCTTAACTCGGCGGCGTTCCTTCAAAGACGCATCAACGACGGCTCACACGACCAACAGGTCGCGTTCGCACGTCTCTTCGGTCTTACCTGCGAGTTCTTTGGAAGCTATGGCCGCCCTCCCCTTCGCCCCATGGATGGAGAGGTCATCTATGGACTCGAACCTCTCAGCTCCAATCGTAGGTTGACTTCGTACCTCGAGCAGTGCGGCGGCGCAAGAGGCGTGCAGTTGGCGCGCTCAGTCTCGCAACATAGCGTGGACATGATCGCCTCTCCCCTCGAGGCGCTCGTCTATGCCCTGCTCGAGTTGCCGCCGCGACATGGCGGAATCGGATTTCCCAAGCTGCTTGCAAACGCAAGGCTGGACTTGAGTGAGGCCGGCACCGAGCACCACGTCCTCACGCCCGACCTCTGGTCGCCGGAGCTTGGTCTCGCAATCGAGTGCGACGGACGCTCGGTGCACGCAGAGGGTGATTCGTTCGTCGAGGACCGAAGGCGAATCCGCGACTACCAAAACCTAGGCTTGCGCGTATTGCCGGTAACATACAACGAGGTAAGAAACCTAACTGCGTCAGAAGGCATGCTCCGCCAAACCATAGACATAGTCTCCGACCGGCTGTCCCCGCAGATGCGCTGGCGCCTTAAGGGTTACGTTGACGACGAGGGCGTTCGGGCAAAGCGTGCCTTACTGCTCGCAGGGCTTCTTCCCGCATATCGCCAATAGCGTCCCATCTCACAAATCTGCCGGTATGGCACAAGCGCGTATGTCTCCATCACGCAAATCGGACGGTATGGCACAAGCGCGCCCTCGCCATCTCACAAATCGGACGATATGGCAGAAACGGGGCCTCCCATCACGCAAATCGGACGCCATGGCAGGATCGCGCCCCCCGCCATCTCGCAAATCGGGCGGTATGGCAGAAACGGGGCCTCCCATCACGCAAATCCGACGCCGTGGCAGAAAAGGTGCCCCGATATCACGCAAATCCGACGCTATGGCACCATCCCGCCCGATTTGCGTGATGGTTTGTGCCAC
>JAGAWD010000334.1 GCA_017941585.1 Olsenella sp.
CGGGATTGCCGGCGCAAAACCCGGTCGAGTGCGGGATTGCCGGCGCAAAACCCGGTCGAGTGCGGGATTCGGCGACGCACTCGAGGCCGTTTTGCGCCGGAGACGACGCACTCGACGGGGTTTTGCGCCGGAGGGGTTCGGGTGGACGACGCACTCGAAGCCATTTTGCGCCGGAGTGGCTGCGACGCAAGGCCGAGGCAGACGAAGGTGCCAGAGTCCCGGAGCCGCCAAGTCTCCGGCGTCTCCGGAGTCCGCCGCTACACGTTGAAGCGGAAGACCATCACGTCGCCGTCCTGTACGACGTAGTCCTTACCCTCCATGCGAAGGCGTCCGGCCTCCTTGGCACCCTGCTCGCCACCCAGCGTGACGTAGTCGTCGTAGCTGATCGTCTCGGCCTTGATGAAGCCGCGCTCGAAGTCGGAGTGGATGACGCCCGCCGCCTCGGGGGCCTTGGCTCCGATGCGGACCGTCCACGCGCGGACCTCCTTGGGCCCGGCCGTGAAGAACGAGTGCAGGCCGAGCAGGCGGTAGGCCGCCTGTGCCAGCGTCTCGAGACCCGAGTGCTCGAGCCCCAGCGACTCCAGGTACTCGGCGGCCTCGTCGGCCTCGAGCTCGGAGAGCTCCGCCTCGACCTCCGCGCAGATGGGGATGGCCTTCTGCCCGTCGATCTCGGGCTCGTCGTGGAGCTGGTCCTCGTCGCAGTTGGCAACGTAGAGGATCGGCTTCATGGTGAGAAGGAACAGGTCGTGGGCTGCGGCGCGCTCCTCGTCGGTCATGTCGAGCGTCGCCGCGCGGTGCCCCTCGTTCAGGTGCTCCTGCAGGCGACGGGCTATGTCGAGGCGTGGCTGCATGGCCTTGTCGCGCTTGGCCTCCTTCTCGAGCTTGGGAATGGAGCGCTCGAGCGACCCAAGGTCCGCGAGAATGAGCTCGGTCTGAATGGTGTCAGCGTCAGCCACCGGATCGACGCGCCCGTCGACGTGCACGACGTCGGGATCCTTGAAGAAGCGCACCACCTCGCAGATCGCGTCGCAGTTACGGATGTTCGCGAGGAACTGGTTGCCGAGGCCCTCTCCCTCGTTGGCGCCCTTCACGAGGCCGGCGATGTCGACGAACTCGACCGTCGCAGGCACGATCTTGGCGGGATTCACCATCTCGGCAAGCTTGTGGATGCGCTCGTCCGGAACGTCGACGATGCCTACGTTGGGGTCGATGGTGGCGAAGGGATAGTTCGCGGCAAGCCCAACCTTCTTGGTGAGCGCCGTAAACAGCGTGGACTTGCCCACGTTGGGAAGCCCTACGATACCGATGGAAAGTGACACGTCCTCATCTCCTGATCGTGGTCGTCGTGCACGCCGCGCCCGACAGATGGCGTCGCGCCCGCCGCGTGCACAGTGCTATTCGTCCGCAAGGTGCTCGATCGCGTCGAGCCCCTTCTTCAGCTGTCTCTTGCCCCTGGCCCTGGCCTCCTCGACCTTGGCCTTCTGCTTGGCCGCGGCGCGCTTCTTGCGCTCGGCCTCCTCGTCCCTGATCACGAGGTCGGCCGTGTCGCAGGGGCGCATCTCGAGCGCCCCCTCGGGGCAGGCCACGGCGCAGGCGCCGCAGTTGACGCAGTAGGCCGCCTCCACCGAGAAGCGCCCGTTCTGGTCGAGGTCGCACGCGTGCTGGGGGCAGGCCGCAAGGCAGTCGCCGCACATCGTGCAGCGCGTGGCGTCGCAGGTGGGCACCAAGAGATCGAGGTGCTTGGCGAGCGCCGGACGCTGCTGGATGCTGGCCAGCATGACCTTGCGCTTCTGCGTGAGGATGCGACGGCGGTTTGACGTGGTCTTCTCCCCCACCGTCTGCTCGAGCGCCCGCTGCATGTCGTAGATGCGGTCGGAGTGCTGCTGGATCTTCCTGGCAACCGCCTGCGCACCAGCGAGCGCCGGATTCGTCGCGCTCACGAGCGTCTGTCCGGCACGGGCGACGCTGCCCATAAACTGGCTGCGCTTGTAGGCACGCGTGAACTCGTGTGTGAGGTCCTTCGCGTCGACCTCAAGGCCCACGGCGCCGTTTGTCCACTCCTCCGCACGACTGATCTGGTCTGCATAGGCCTCCTCGCCCGTCGTCGTGCGGCACTTGTCGCAGATGCCGAGCGGCAGGTAGACGCTCACGTTGCCGTAGTCTGCCAGAAGCGCGAACCACAGGTCCTCGCCCATGGCGCCCACACACGGGAGCACCACCTCGTTCTCCTTGGGAAGCCGGCCGAGGCGCCCCATGGCGCGCGTACACGTGACGTAGCACTGCTCGTAGGCGCCCGCGAGGCGCGCGATCTGGTCGTAGAGGTTCTTCGCCATGATCCGCTGGACGAGAAAGACCTCCGTCGGGCAGACGGCCGTGCAGAGGCCGCACTTTCGGCAGTTGTCGGCAACCTTGACCGACGACCCCTCGATCGTGATGGCGTCGACGGGACAGACCTCGATGCACCTGTTGCACGCGCTCTCGTTATGGGCGGCCACGCGTGCGCAGAAGATGGAGTTGGCACGCGGGCGCGACTTGTAGTCGGCCGGGTCAAAGACCCTGACGTCCTCGGGATTCGCGGCCAGGGTGCCCGCGAGGTTGCCGAGCGGGTTCGACACCGCCCGCCAGTCCTGCTGGATGTCGATGATGTCGTCGATCATGTCGTGCTTCTCGCCCACGCCTCCCCCTTTCGATTCGTGGCGCAGAGTCCATTGTAGATGAAGAGACCCGGACGTTCCTGCGAGCGTCCGGGTCCCGAAGTCCACACTATGCCAAGCGCCTCAACCGAGGGTCGCGGTCGCCAGGCGTTTGGAAACCTTAGTACATGCCACCCTGGCCGCCCTGGGCAGCAGCGGCGGAGATGGCCTCCTCGATGCTGGTGTTCTTGGGCTCGTCGGAGATGGTCGCCTCGGTGATGAGGATGAGCGACGCGACGGAGGCGGCGTTCTGCAGCGTGGTGCGCGTGACCTTGACGGGGTCGAGAACGCCCATGCCGATCATGTCGCCCCACTCGCCGTTGGCAGAGTTGAGACCCTGGCCCTCGGGCAGGCTCTTGATCTTCTCGACGACGACGGAGCCCTCGAAGCCGGCGTTCTGCGCGATGGTCTTCACGGGCGCGGAGAGGGCCTTGCGGATGATCTCGACGCCGATCTTCTCGTCGCCGTCGGCGCACTCGACGCCGTCGAGAGCCTTGGCGGCCTCCAGGAAGGCGACGCCACCGCCGGCGACGATGCCCTCCTCGACGGCTGCGCGGGTGGCCTGCAGCGCGTCCTCGATGCGGTGCTTGACCTCCTTGAGCTCGACCTCGGTCGCAGCACCGACCTTGATGACGGCGACGCCACCGGCGAGCTTGGCCTTGCGCTCCTGGAGCTTCTCGCGGTCGAAGTCGGAGTCGGTGTTCTCGATCTCGTTGTTGATCTGGCCGATGCGGTCCTCGATGGCCTCCTTGGAGCCGGCACCGTCGACGATCGTGGTGTTGTCCTTGGTGATCTTGACCGACTTGGCACGGCCGAGCATCTCGGCAGTGATGTCGGTGAGCTCGATGCCGAGCTCCTTCATCGCGGGCTGGCCGCCGGTGAGGACGGCGATGTCCTCGAGCATGCGCTTGCGGCGGTCGCCGTAGCCGGGGGCCTTCACGGCGGCAATGTTGAGCGTGCCGCGGAGCTTGTTGAGGATCAGGGTCGCGAGAGCCTCGCCGTCGACGTCCTCGGCGATGATGAGCAGCGGGGAGCCACTCTTCTGGATGGCCTCGAGGACGGGGAGGATGTCCTGGATGTTGGAGATCTTCTGGTCGGTCATCAGAATGTAGGGGTTCTGAAGCTCAGCCGTCATGTTCTCGTTGTTGGTGGCGAAGTACGGGGAGATGTAGCCCTTGTCGAACTGCATGCC